>JAKEEV010000899.1 GCA_022616395.1 Planctomycetia bacterium
AGCGTGTTGCCGATGATGCAGATGTGGTCGCCCTTCTCCAACTTGAACTCGGCTGGCGCGGGCTGTGCAGCTTCAGCCATCGGAGCGCGAGTGTGGAAGTTGGTGTAAGTAATCGCGGCGACAAGGGCCGCGACCGGCGCGAGCGACAGGCCAGCGCGGAAGAGAGAGCGTCCGCCGGGCATGGTGAATCTCCGGGGAAAGTGCGGGAGAACGAGTTAGGTAGAACCTGTTCTACCAGACCGGCGGGAGAGGTTGAAGTGGTTTACGCGCAAACGATTGGTGTTCAGCGGAAGTCGGCCGGGTCGACAGCAGCCCGTCGGCTCTTGTACTCCGCGAATGCCTGCTCGTAGGCGTTGGCTTTCTGGATCATGTGGACGCCGTAAATGATCGAGCCGATCGTGAACACGACTCCGAACAGCGGGAAGAACACTTTCGCTATCTGAAATGGGCCGACATCGGGCGCACCGCTCGTGATCGCGAAAGCCATCACGGTCCAGAACGCGCCGAAAATACCGCCGCCAGCGGCCGTTCCCAGTCCGAGGCCGGTCGTGGGGAGGTATCTCCGACCGTACCGGCCGGTGAGCATGTACTTTTCCTTCTCGATTTCCCATTCGCGGTCGATTCGCTCCAGTTCATTCTGGTAGCGCACCTCCGCGAGTTGCTCTCCCAGTTTGTCGACCACTGGGCCGCTGCCGGAGGAACCACCACCGGCGATGAGTGCCGCTTTCGCCTTGGTGAACTCCGCGTCGGTGAGTGTGCCTGCACGCCGCAGGTCATCGAGCTTCTTGAGTTCATCCGCGAGGCTCATTGGTTAGTCCCCGTGCGATGTGAGCAGACATTCTACGAGCGCACGCTCGAATGCGTCCCAGTCGAGGCCATCGGCGAACATTTCCAGCCGGCTATCTCGACGGTACGCGGTCGGGGCAACGCTCACCGCGGTGCCGACGCGATTCACGCTCGCCCACTCGCCCGGCAAGTGGAACACGCCCTTCAAGCGCGTGATCTCGTTCGTATTCGCCAGAAGCGCAAGGAGCTTGGCTTCGTCGAAGACGTCGGCTGGGTCGAAGATCCACCCACACGCGGGACGAACACCCGAAGGAGTGGCGAAGCGCACTGGCGAGCGGGGGGCGTAAGCCCCCTGATTCTTCGTCGCATCAGGGGGCTTACGCCCCCCGCTCCCCTTGATCGCGTGTTCCTCCGGATACAGCGCCCGCCGTTCGTCGTTGCTACTCAGATCGAGCCAGGCGGGGTCGATGCGACCGTGAGTCGTGCCCGCGATCAAGAGCTTTGGCGGAAAGAGACTGTTCGCCCACTTCTGGAAGTCCGCGACCAGTTCCGGAGTCGCGGTGTCGAGCTTGTTCATCACGAGCACATCGGCCATCTGAATCTGATCGACGAAGATGGGGTTCTCGAGCATTTCCGGTTTCGCGAAGTCGGCCGGGTCAACAATGCCGAGAGTCGCGCGCACATCGAGCCGTCCGTGATAGTTCATTCGCAACGCATCGAGCAACCGCGCTGGATGGCCGAGGCCAGTTGTTTCGATAAGCAAGCGTTCCGGTCGCGCGTCGAGAAGCAGAAAGTGAATCGCGACCGGCAAGAATGGAGCAGCAGCGCAGCAGACGCACCCTCCACCGACTTCCTTCACGGTCACGCCTTCCGGCCCGCTTCCTTCAATCATTGCGCCGTCGATGGTCACTGACCCGTACTCATTCACGAGCACGGCCCAGCGCGATCCTGGCGCTTTACGCTTCAAGAGATCGATCACCGCGGTCGTCTTGCCGACGCCGAGAAAGCCGGTAATCAGGTTGGTTGGAACGGAGTGCATGGTGCCAATGTACCGCGAACCCGCCCGCAAGGGCGATGGCGAACCCCGCCCGCAAGGGCGGGTGGGTATCTTACACACCCGCCGCCCTTGCGGGCGGGGTTCGCCCGTCCGGGCGAAATCCTTATTCTCCCCTGGTGCATCCAGCTTTCGCACCGGTTAAAGTGTGGCGAACGAGGCTCTTTCCTCATTCTGACTGAGGATTCTCCAAATGCGTCAGTTGTTGTACGCTCTGGTCGCGGTCGCGCTGTTCGTTGGCGGAGCGTATCTGTTCGTCCCGCCTGACAGCTCCATGTCATCCGTTGAAGCCGCGCAACCGGTCTCCAAACCCTTCGGGCTTGAGAAACGCGAGTTGTGGACCACTTCCAAAGTCAAAGGTTCGCCGGAGCCTCCCGAACCGTTCATCATGACCAAGCGCTATCCGAAGCTCACGTTCTTCGAGCCTCTGGAACTGGTCGCGATGCCCGGAAAGAACCTCTGGGTGATCGCGGAGCGGCCCGGCAAGATTTACACCTTCGGCATGGACCCCGCGAAGACCGAAAAGAAACTTCTGCTCGATGTCGGCCGGCCCATCTATGGCGTCGTGTTGCACCCGAAGTTCGCGGAGAACGGCTACATCTTCGTTTCGTCCATCACCGCCAACGACAAGGCGGACGGCACCCGCATTTCGCGCTATACCGTGGATCGCGAAAAGCTGACGGCCGATCCCAAGAGCGAGAAAGTGTTCCTCACGTGGCCTTCTGGCGGGCACAACGGCGGGTGCATGAGATTCGGACCTGACGGCTACTTCTATCTCTCAACCGGCGACGGGAGCGGCATCGCGGACAGCCTCGAAAGCGGGCAGGATCTCTCGACGTTACTCGGCAAGATTCTGCGTATTGATGTGGACAAGAAGCAAGGCGAGCGCGAGTACGCGATCCCGCGGGACAACCCCTTGGTGAATACGAAGGGAGCGCGAGGCGAAATCTGGGCTTACGGGATTCGCCAGTGCTGGAAGATCAGCTTCGATACGGCCAACGGCGACTTGTGGGCGGGTGAAGTCGGTCAGGATTTGTGGGAGATGGTCTACAAGATCGAGAAAGGCGGCAACTACGGCTGGAGCATCACCGAAGGGAGCCACCCGTTCCGACCCGAACGCAAGAAAGGCCCGACGCCGATCTTGAAGCCGATTGTCGAACACCATCACAGCGAGGCTCGTTCGATTACAGGAGGTTACATCTATCACGGAGACACCCACGCGACTCTGAAGGGCGCGTACATCTACGGCGACTTCGATACCGGCCGCGTGTGGGCGCTGAAGTATGACCGCAAGGAAAAGAAAGTGATCGAACACAAGGAACTGGCGAAGACGAACCTGCGCATTGTCGCCTGGGCACAGGATCACGATGGCGAAGTGTATGCGCTGAACTTCATCGACGGAGGAATCTACCAGTTCGCCGCGGCTCCTCCCGTGGCAAAGGGAACGCCACCGTTCCCGCGAAAGCTCAGCGAGACGGGTCTGTTCGCCAACTTGAAGGAGCTCACGCCGGAGATGGGACTGATTCCCTATTCGGTGAACGCGGAACTCTGGTCAGACGGAGCAACGAAGGAGCGCTTCATCGCGATTCCCGGCGCGGGGAAAATCGAGTTCGAGACGGTGACCTATCCGCAGCCAGCGCCCGGTTCACAACCCGGCTGGCGCTTCCCCAACGACACGGTGTTGGTGAAAACCTTCTTCCTGGAAACCGAGCCGGGCAAGAAGCGACGCTTGGAGACACGCTTACTCGTCGCGAACGTGGTCGGAGGAACGGAGGAGTACGGCGATCAGGTTTGGAACGGCTACACCTACATCTGGAACGACGAGCAGACCGATGCGGAGCTGGCCGACAAGAACGGTGTTGATCGCGACTTCACCGTGAAGACCGCAGCGGGCGAGCGAAAGCAAAAATGGCGTTTCCCCAGCCGCGCGGAGTGCAATCTGTGTCACACGGTCACCGCGAAGTACGCGCTGGGCGTGAACACCGCTCAGATGAACCGCAATCACATCTACAACGGCTTCGCGATCTCCAACCAACTCGCGACTCTCGACCACATCGGGATGTTCACCAAGAAACTTCCTGCCGCGCCGGAGAAACTCGCCAAGTTGGTCGATTACACTGACAAGAACGCCTCACTCGACGACCGAGCGCGTTCCTACTTGCACGCGAATTGCAGCCACTGTCACCGCAAGTGGGGTGGCGGGAACGCGGAGTTCCAGCTTCTTTCGACTCTTCCAATTAAGGAACTTGGCGTGATAGACACCAAGCCCGGACAGGGTACATTTGAGTTGAAGGATCCGCGCATCGTGGTGCCGGGCGATCCGTTGCGGTCGATGATCTACCACCGCATGACGCTCACGGGCCTGGGCCGCATGCCGCACATCGCGTCAAACGTGGTGGACGACCAGGGCGTGAAGTTGGTCCACGACTGGATCAAGCAGATGAAGTAGGACAGGCTGGACACCTGTCGGTCTTCGTAGGACAGGCTGGAAGCCTGTCATTGCTTCTGACAGGCTGGAAGCCTGTCCTACAGAAAGAGACAGGCTGGAAGCCTGTCCGACAAGTACAGCGAAATTGAGGTAGAGGTGGGTTGTGAATCAGTCGAAACTGACAGCACAGGAACTGCGTGAATTCCGCAAGCAACTTGAATCGCTGGTTGCTCGGCTTAACGGCGGCGTGGCGGAGTTGCGCGATGCGACCCGCGGGCCGAAACGCGAGGGCGATCTGCCTCCGGAACCCGCCGACCGGCAGGGCGACCCAAGTTCGCACACCGCGGAGGAAGAACTGGCACTCGTGTTGATGGGCACGGAGGAAACGGTGCTGGCCGAAGCGAAAGCGGCTCTTGCGCGCCTGGAACGCGGAACGTTCGGCCGGTGCGAAGTCTGCGGTCAACCCATCGCCCGTGCCCGACTCGACGCGATTCCTTATACACCGCTGTGCATCGACTGCGCCCGCAAAGCAACCCGGTAACACGGGGTGAGACAGTAGGTGCCGCTCGGCAAGCGGCACTTCTGAGCCGCGACTGCAAGTGAGCGATTAAAGACACTCTCCGAAATAATTGGCGCCGCGACCGTGAGGGAGCGCTTACTCAAAAACGCTCCCTCACGGTCGCGGCTCAGAAGAGTGTCGCTCGGCAAGCGGCACCTACTGTTACTTCTCCGCGATCACCTTTGGCTCTTCGGCCATCGGCTTGATCGTGATTGACATCGGCGAGACCCAGTGCTTGTGGTCCGCGTTGTAGTACAGGTATCCGCGGCTGGCCGGTCCGCGATAGATCCCTGGCACATCACACACCAAATCGACTGTTAGCGAAATCTTCTGCTCCGGGGCCAACTCACGCCAGTAGAGAATCAGCTCGCGTGTGCCGCGAAGCTCGAAGTAACTAATCACGCCGTCCTCGCGAAGTTTGGTCAGTTGCTTCATGTCGGTCGGTACTTTCATCCCCGCCGGGATGC
>JAKEEV010000900.1 GCA_022616395.1 Planctomycetia bacterium
AAGACCGAGTTCGTCAACGAGGACAAGTACCTGCCGATCTCGTCGTTCGACATCAACCGCAACACCGCGACGATGAACATGATGCTCACTCGCAAGGTGAAACTCGTACCGGCCGCTGGCGGAAAGCCCATCACGGAAGTCGCGGGGATCAAGCTAGACAACCTCAGCACGTTCAACAACTACACGCTCGTTGGTGATGGCGAACTGAACGTGCCGTACCTGAAGGTGAAGATTTCCGACAAGTCGCTCTTCGACAAGTTAAACAACGAAGGCGTTCTGGAAGTGGATGGCCAGCCCGCGACCAAGTTCGACAAGGAGCAAGAGTACACGCTGAGGCTCGATCAGTTGCCCATCGTTCCTCCGTTCGAGGGGACGGTGAACTTGGACAGCGTGTTCGACGAACTCGCGCGCCTCAAGGTGCTCTCAAGCCTCGCCGGCGCGCATCTCAAGGAAGAAGCCGCGGACCTTTCGCCGGAGCAAGTCGAGGAGTTGAAGAAACACTACCTCTCCAAGAGCCTGTTCCTCAGCTTCCCTACGACCAACCCATACTGGAAGCTCGAAGACGCGCTCTCCGACGGGAGCGTGGATACGCGAACGAGTTACAAGATCGACATCGGCACCAAGCACATCCTGAACCTGTCGAAGCTCCACAGCGCCAACAAGTTCCTGGACCGCATGTACGAAGTGACCGGTCCCGACGGCAAGCCGATGGAGAAGCCCGCGTTCGAGGATGTGCTTGACGGGAACGTGACCTACAAGCACAAGACACTCTCCGCGAAGACGAAGGTGACGAAGGTCGATGAGTTCATGAAGGATCTCTTCGATGACTTCCTCGGTCTTCGTCCGAGCGGCAAATCGGTGAAGGTATTGGAGTCCGTGGGCGCGGAGAAACTCGCTGCCATCGTCAAGGATCGAGCGAAAGGCAAGCAACCGACTCGCAAGGCGTTCGTGGAAGCACTGGCCGACGCCCGCAAGAAGCTCGACGCTCGCAGTGATGCTCTCTTCGCGGAGAAGCTCAGCGGGCTGGTCTTCTATGTCGGAGCAACCGGCTTACTTCCCGACGAAGTGGACGCGAAGGCCGTCTCCGCGGACGTGTTGGCTCAGAAGTACCCGGACCTGGCGTTCTCGAAGGACGAGAAGGAAGGCATCTTCTTCGAACTCGGCGACACCATCCTGAGCGTCTACGCCAAGACCGAATACTTCTCACGCGAGAAGTCGTAACTCGCCGCCTCGCTTTCCGCCGACAACACCTCCAACGGCTCCGTCGTAACTACGACGGAGCCGTTTCGCTGTGTTTTCATCTCGGAGATGGCACCGCCTGCCGGTTCCAGAAACTTCCACGACAGCCGCTTGAGGCTTGAGGCGACAACGGCCACTTTTGCCTTGCATTCAGCCCGAAGGGCTGGGACAGCATAGCCCAGGGCAACGCCCTGGGTTTGAGGCGTTTCCCTCTTGCCAGTCTGAAGGGCTGGGACATTACCTTCATCCATCGGAGAATCTGTTATGCCGCAGTCACTCGCCCGGAACGTGATTCACCTCATCTTCAGCACCAAGAACCGCGAGCCGCTCATC
>JAKEEV010000118.1 GCA_022616395.1 Planctomycetia bacterium
AAGAAGGGCTACATCGAGACCACTCCGAAAGCCGGAACCTCGGACACTGCGGCATTCGAGGTCGCATTGCGCGCCAATCCGCACGACCGAGCGGGCTGGTGCGCGTTCGCGGACTATCTCGTGGAACAGGACGAGCCGCGCGGTGAGTTCATGCAAGTGCAACTCGCCCTCGAAGACGAAAGCCGACCCAAAAAGGAACGCGACGAACTCAAAAAGAAAGAAGAAGCTCTGCTCAAGAAGCACGAGAAAGAATGGATTGGCGACCTGGCACGAGCGCTTGGCAAGCCCAAAGCGGACTACGGTCAGATCGATCCGAGTGGAGGACACACCTACTTGTTTGAACGCGGCGTATTAACAACCATCAACGTCGGCTCGCTCAACGTGAAACGCGCGCGGGCAATTGTCGCGGCCACGAATACGACCTTCGTCCGCAATCTGTTCGTGGGTAATGTCCCGTACGACGAGAACGATGATGATGAAGACCAAGAAGACGAAGAAGACGAGAACCTGACCGGCCCCGACATTCCCGCCAACGCGAGAGACCATCGCGGGCAATATCCGTTGCTCCGCTGGCCGCAGTTGCGTTACATCCGGCGATTCACCTGGGGTTACCCTGCTGATGAAAACTACGGCGACTGGGCGAATCACCGCTGCTGGATGGCAGGCGATCATGTCCATGACTTCGTGAAGCAGATGCCCGACATCGAGGAGCTGCGCGTCTTCGCTCACCTCCGAGACGCGAACAAGCTCGTTGCTCTGCCGATGCCGAACTTGCGCGTGTTTGAACTGTATCACGGGTGGAGTTATCCACTGGAAAAGCTCGCGAAGAACGCAACTCTCACCAACCTCACGCAGTTGCATTGCCACCCGCACGGTCTGGAGCCGGGCGATGAACCGTACATCCGACTCGCGGGGCTGAAAGCCGTGTGCCGGTCTCCGCATCTGAAAAGCCTCACGCATCTGCGTCTGAGGCTCACGGACTTCGGCGACGACGGAGCCAAAGAAATCGCGTCGTCGGGCATTCTGAAGCGTCTCAAGGTGCTCGACCTTCGCCACGGGTGCATGACCGACGCGGGTGCGCAGACGCTCGCGGCGTGCCCCGACCTGAAGAACCTGTCGCTGCTCAATGTTTCACACAACGCGATGACGAAGAAGGGGATCAGCTCACTGCGCGCAGCGGGAGTCTCGGTCGAAGCCAGACACATGCACACCGAGACGGCCTACGACCCGGAGGACTTCCAGGAGTTTCTCGCTCACGGAGACCCGGAGTGATACGCAACGGCATGGGTTCGTGTTCACAGTGTAGTTCCGGGGTCCGGTTCCACAAAATCCGATAAAGTAATCAACTTTTGTACAGTATAGCGTATAATAGGGGTAGAAGGAACCAGTGTGCTCCCAGCACGCCGGACCGACTCTCCTGCGCGCTGGCAGCCGCCCGGCCAAGCGTGAGGGGGCGTGAGGCATTGGGGCCAGGGGGTGGCCTTTCTAAACCCCATGAATTTCAGCGTTTGCTCGCGATAAAGGCCACATGGCCCCTCTCCAAAACGCAGCAAACCCCACGAAACATGGGCTAAAGAGAGAAGGAAGAAAACCGGGGGGTGGCGGGGGGAGGGGAACGCCGCCCCTCACACGCGAGCACTGATCCCCGCTGCTGACACAACACAGAAAACAATCAACCCAACCCGGTATGAGTCCCCCGCGATACATCCTGATCGCAAACCCCGGCACGAAGCGGTGCGAAACGTACCGCGCTGAACTCAGTGCGTACTTCGCGGTTCGCGGCGAAGCCATTGAACTGGAAATCGTGCCGTGGGCAGAGGTCGTATCGCGTGATGGCAATCTCGATGAATTGAGCGCGTTCGATAAGCCGGCGATTGTGAGGATGGAATCGCCCGGTAAGGACGACAACGCAACGCGGCTCTTGCTCGAAGCAGGCGCACGCGACGATCCGGCCGAACCTCCGCGCGACTGGCGCTCACTCGAATTGCCGAAGGGATTGCTCGTGCGGCCGGGATTGCTCTATCGCGGATTTCGGCGCGTGCTTCACGGACTTCAGAAGTCATTCGATGCGCGTCCGCACCTCAAGCC
>JAKEEV010000901.1 GCA_022616395.1 Planctomycetia bacterium
CGCCTACCACTTTTCCCGCCCGTTGGTCTTGCTTTCTTCGCTTCTCGGCTTAACAATACCACTGACAACCACACCTAACGATGCACCGGCTTCGGGCCGCCCGCGTCGGGGGTGTCGGGCGTCGGTTCGGTTGGCCATTTCCTTTGGCTACTCGAATCGCACCCGATCCCCACGGCGTGGAGCATAGCCCAAGCCGGTGAAGTGTTTTTGTGCCTTGAGTTTGTTCACCAACCGGCTCACGCCGGCCGTTCGCCGAAGATTCGTGGAGGTGCCAATGACCAAGAAAGAGAAGGATCCCGGCAAGGCGATCCTCGAACTTGTCGAGAAGATGCACGACGAGAAGAAAATCTCGAAGGACACCATCTTCAAAGGCATCGAGTCGGCCATCCAGGTCGCCGCCGAACGGCATTTCGGGGTCGAGGAAGGTGTGCTTGTCAGCATCGATCAGGCGACGGGCCACATTGTCGCCCGCTATGGCGAGCAGGAACTCGACCCCGAAACACTTGGCCGAATCGCCGCTCAGTCGGCCAAGCAGATGATTATCCAGAAGATTCGCGAGGCCGAATCGGACACGGTCTTCAACGACTTCGCCGGGAAGAAGGGCGAGTTGGTCGTCGGCACCGTCACGCGAGTTGATGCCGGCACCGCGATTGTCTCGCTTGGCAAAAGCGAAGCTCTCCTTCCGCGAAGCGAGCAGATTCCCGGCGAAAGCTTTCAGGTCGGTAACCGCGTCAAGGCGGTGATTCTGGAAGTCCGCAAGCAGGGCCATCGAGTCAAGATTGTGCTGTCTCGGTGTCATCCAGACTTCGTTCGGGCACTCTTCGAGGAAGAAATTCCCGAAATCGAGGAACGTATCATCGACATCCGAGCCGTAGCACGCGAAGCCGGCTATCGCTCGAAGGTCGCGGTCACGAGTATCGACCTGAAGGTGGACTGCGTGGGGGCGTGTGTGGGAGTTCGCGGAAGCCGAATCAAGAACGTGATCGAGGAACTCAACGGAGAGCGAATTGACATCGTGCGCTGGAATGATGCGCTTCAGGTGCTCATTCCCAACGCGCTTCAGCCAGCCCAGATTTCGGATGTCTTCACTTACCCGCGGCTCGGTCGGGCCATCGTGCTTGTGACAGACGATCAACTGTCTCTGGCGATTGGCCGTCGCGGGCAGAACGTGCGGCTGGCGTCGAAGTTGGTGGGCTGGGACATCGAGATCATGACTCACGATGAACTGGCCGAAGCGCTCGAACGGGCCGAACGCTGGTTCGGGCAACTTCCGCACGCCTCTCCGGAACTGACCAACGTGCTCATTGAGGAAGGATTCCTCTCTTACAACGACATCACTTGCATCGACGCAGCCGGGCTGTCGGAATTCTCCGGACTTCCCGAAGCTCAGGCGGACGAGGTCGTCATGTACGCGGAGGAATACGCGGACGTGATGGAAAAGAGCGTCGAGGAGGAACGCCGACAGGCCGAGGAAGCCGCCGAGCAAGCCCGACTGGAAGCCGAGGCCGCCCGAGCCGAGGGAGAAGCAGCCGCTGCCGAGGCCGCAGCAGCCGAAGCGGCAGCAGCCGAAGTTGCTGCCGCGACCGCCGAAGGAGAAGAACCCCCCGAGTCGAGCGAGTCGAGCGAATCGGGTGAACCTGTCGAGCCTACCGTGGTGTCTGAGTCCTCTGAGGCGACCGAAACACCGGCCTCGGGTCAGGAAGCAGAAGAGAGCAACCAGTGACCAGTAATCAGGGATCGAGTTATCAGTTATCAGTGAGAAAACCGTGCTGACTGTTCACTGATGACTGATGGCTGATGACTGATTACTGTTCACTGATTACTGCTCACTGATTACTGCTCACTGGCTGTTACCAGAGAGTCCCCTTTTCAGGGGCAGCCGTGCGATTAGAATATAACTCGTTCGGGGCGCGATCGGTCGAACCAAGATGCCCACACTTGACGTGGGCCGTTTCAGGGGCTGCTCGGAGCACCCCAGAGGGAGTACCGCTTGTCGAATCCGCAGACCAAAGACACAAAAGAGAAGGATAAGAAGGTCCGGGTGTTCGCTCTGGCAAAGGAGTTGAACCTCGAGAGCAAAGATCTCCTCGCGTACTGCAAGGAGATGGGCTACACCGGCATCACCAACCAGCTCCACGGCCTGGAACTCGATCAGGTCGATGCGCTGAAGGAGCGCATCAAGAAGGGGCCGAAGCCCGGTGCCGTACAAGTCACACCCGCCGGACCACACAAGTCGGTTATTCCCCCCGCCGCTGCGCTGAACAAACCGATTCACACGATCCCGAAGGCCGCTCCCAAGCCAGCCGCCAAGCCGGCCGAGTCAGCTCCGACTCCAGTTGCACCTTTTGCTGGCGAACCAGTCGCTCCGACTCCAGCGCCCGAACCCGTGGCCGCACCCGAACCGACTCCGGTTCCGGAGATTGCTGCCGAAGCGCCCACCGAACCCATCAAGCCAACACCCGCCGCACCGAAGAACGTCATCCCGACTCTCGGTGGGGGTGGAATGCGGAACTTGAATGCCGGCCGACCGCCCGCGCCCACTGGCACCCGACCGAGTACGCCCACTCAACCACCCACAAACACGACTCCCTCCGCGCCGGCCACACCAACCGTCGCTCCCGCGCCGACCGCGCCGAGTACCAAGCCGGTTTCGCCTTCCCCCGCGGCCTCCACGCCCAGTTCCCCACCAGCACGGCCAACCGCTCCCACTGGTCCGGCAGCGAGTCCACCCAGCGCACCCCCACCGCCACCCGCGCAGCGAACACCGCCACCGAACGTCATTCCGCAAAATGCCACTTCGCCAACACGCCCGGACGTACTGAAACGCCCGCCGCAAGTGCCTCCGCCCAAGCACATCGCGCCTGCGCGCACTGGCACCGGCGCTCAACCGCCCAGCGGTCAGCGACCTGGAATCGGTGGCCCGCCCGGTCCGCCGAGCCAGCGTCCACCCGGTCAGGGTGGCCCGCCTGGTCAGGGTCAGGGTGGCCCACCGGGTGCTCCTCAGAAACCAGTCGGTCCGCCGGGCAAAACGGGTGGAGGCGCGGGCGGGAAAGGAGCCGGGAACTCCGTCAAGCTCACGCCGGAGATGATCGAACGGCTTCGCCATGCCAGTGCGCGCGGTCAGCGCATCTCGATGAGCGAGATCGCCCGTAGCCCGCAAGCGCCACCCGGTCAGGGGGAAAAGCACCGGGGTGAAGCACCAGCGCGCACCGGTGAACGACCACCCGGCGCTCCGCGCGGGCCCGCACGACCACCAGGCAGCGACGAACCGGACGAAGACGAGAAGAAGAAGGCCGCTGGCGTTATTGGTCGCGACTCCCGCCACAAGGGCAGGCAGGACAAGGGCCGGCAGACCGGCCCGCGCGTCGACCGCGGATCGGTCGTCATCGGAGCCGGCGGCGTCGAAGTGATCGACGAGACTCACGGCTCGCGCCGCGGGCCACGCGCGGCCTTGCTCCGCAAAGCCCAGCGCCGACAGCAGCAACAGACGGTCAAGAAGGAAGGGAAGATCGAGATCGTCCTGCCGATCACCGTCCGCAGTCTCTCCGAAACCATCGGCATGAAGGCCGGCGAACTGATTCTGCGGCTGAAGAAGGAAACGAACTCGCTCTATTCGATTAACTCCAATATCGAGTTCGATACCGCGGCTTTGATCGCGATTGAGAAGAACATCGAACTGGTCGCCAAGAAGCAGGAGACCGCCGAAGAGAAACTGCTTCGCGAATTTGAAGAAATGGCGACGAACGTGGACCCGGAGAAGCTCGAACCGCGTCCTCCGATCGTCACCATCATGGGTCACGTCGACCACGGCAAGACATCGCTGCTCGACAAGATTCGTCGGTCGAACATCGCGGCCGGCGAAGTGGGGGGCATCACGCAAGTAATCCGCGCCTGGTCGGTCACCCACAAGGTGCCGGACCCGGACCACCCGGACCAGAACCTGATCGACAAGCAGATCACGTTCCTCGACACGCCCGGCCACGAAGCGTTCACCAAGATGCGCGCTCGCGGGGCCAACGTCACCGACATCGCGATCATCGTGGTCGCGGCCACTGATGGAGTCATGCCTCAGACGGAAGAAGCTATCTCGCACGCCCGAGCCGCCGGGGTGCGAATCATTGTTGCCATCAACAAGGTCGATGCACCCAACGCCAACATCGAACGAACCCGCCGACAGCTCTACCAACTGGAACTGTTGCCCGACAACATGGGTGGCGACATCCAGTTCGTTGAAACCAGCGCCATTACCGGCCAGGGCATCGATGACTTGCTCACCGCCATCTCGCTCGAAGCCGAGTTCAACCTCGCGGAGAAGCTCCAGGCCGACCCGGATCGTCCGGCCTTCGGCACTTGCCTGGAAGCTTACATGACCGCGGATGAAGGCGTGATGGCGACCGTGCTCGTTCAACAGGGAACGCTTGCGGTTGGCGATATCGTCCTCTGCGGAGCGAACTACGGCCGCGTGCGGGCCATGTACAGCGACATGGGCTTGCCCACCGAGCAAGCCGGGCCAAGTACGCCGGTTCGCATCACCGGTCTGGGGAACGTACCCAATGCCGACGACCCGTTCTATGTGGTCGATGAACTGACCATCGCCAAGGACATCGCCGAGGCCCGCGAGCGAAAGGATCGGGAGGCATCGCTCAACCGATTCACCGCTGTGAAAGATCTGGAGATGTTCTCCGCTGCCAAGACCAAGCAGAAGATCACCGAACTAAAGGTGATTTTGAAGGCCGAGGCTCGCGGATCGGTGGAAGCCATTCGCAAGGAACTGGAGAAGCTCACTCACGAGGAAGTGACCACTCGCGTGCTGCACGCGGGCATCGGTGCCATCACCGAGGCAGATGTAACGCTCGCACTCACCAGCCCCGAAGATACGCTCATCGTCGGGTTCAACGTCACCGCCGACGACGCGGCCCTTGAGCTGGCCGAGGAACGCGGAATCAGCCTCCGCGAATACCAGATCATCTATAACCTCGTGGACGATGTGAAGGCGGCGCTCGAAGGCCGACTCAAGCCCATCGAGGAAGTCGTTCACCTGGGCCGAGCGAGCGTCCGCCAGACGTTCAAGGTGGGCAAGGTTGGTACCATCGCCGGTTGTTACGTTACCAGCGGCGTGATCGAGCGCAGCGCTCGTGTGCGTGTCATCCGCCAGGGCATTGTGGTCTACCCGCCGGCCGACAAGGTGGTTGGTCTCGACTCCCTCAAGCGATTCAAGGATGATGTCCGCGATGTCCGCGAAGGCTTCGAGTGCGGCATGAAGATCACCGGCTTCGACGACGTGAAGGTCGATGACGTCATCGAAGCGTTCAAGATCGAAGTCAAGCAGCGAACGCTCTAAGGCGAACGGCCGGCGTGAGCCGGCTGGTGGTTTGTGAGCGTCGAGGCGTAAGCCCGACGGTGAAAGTCAACCGTCGGGCTTACGCCTCGAC
>JAKEEV010000902.1 GCA_022616395.1 Planctomycetia bacterium
GCCGGGCGTTGGGTTGCTTGTAGGACAGGCTTCCAGCCTGTCATTTGAAGTAGGACAGGCATCTTGCCTGTCTCAAGCTCCGACAGGCTGGAAGCCTGTCCTACATAACGCTTACGGTTTCACTGGTCGCGGGATTTCCGGAGGCAGAAGAATCGGCGGCGGTCGGTCGGGTGCCATCGGCTTCGGGCATGTGCCTGTTGGACACGGAACCGAAGGGGAAACTGGCGTGCTGGGGTAACCGACGACCGGGCGCATCGGCTCAGTTTCGGGTGGCGCAGCGCGAACGGCCTTCACTGGTGGTTCAAGCAATGGGACAGCGGGTGCCGCGGAAGAGCGCAACTCCGACTTGGTTCCTCCGCTGCTCGTCAAGCCGCCGGGCGGAGTCGTGCCATGAGCGACCACGCGCGTCGGAGGAGTCTTCAGCGAGGTCAGCCAGGCTTCTTCCATCGCGTCCACCGAGGCGAACCCGTACACCTTGTTCGCGGCCGTGTTCCAACTGTCCGCCGTGTTCCCCTGCATGCCATGCGCGAGGAACTGAAGCAGCTTTCCGCGACCCGCGCGCCCATCGCCGCCCTTCTTCACCAGGAATGACGTGACCGAGTAACCCTGCGCGTAGAGCACAATCATGTCGCGCGGGTAATCGGTCAGGCGGAAGAGTGTGCGGAGCACAATCCCGCGGCCGGCGTTCAAGAGTTCTCGGCAACGGACATCGTGATTGAATCGCTCCTCGTCGTTCTCGGAGAGAACGCTTCCGCCCTCATCGGCCCAGCGCGGAACCGGTCGGCCGAAGTGGTGAGCCAAAACCGTGTGAGTGACTTCGTGAGGCAGCACGCTGTTGAGGAGTTGCTTCGCCTCTCCGCGGATCTCCATCTGCTGACTGGTGACGACTGGCTTGCCGTTCTCGGAACCGAAGGTGAAGGTGGTTGCTCCTCCGGCTGAGCCGTGCGTGATCTGAATCTGAAGCGGACAGCGTCTCGACCACTGAGGCATTTCGCGACCGAGCCATTCAAGAGCTTTCTCCTTGCGATAGAACTCGGCCATGTCGCCGAACTTCTTCGCCAGCTCCGCCGTCGGTGCCTGGGTGCTGAAGTTGGCAGTGTCGTAAGTGGCGGCAGATGCGACCGCGGGCGCGACAGCAACTGCGACGAACGCCAGAAGTAGCCGACGAAGTGTCATTCCCTTGACCTCCGTGGTGAGTGACGCCTGAAGCGTGATGCAAGGGGCGTCAGAAGTCTAACCGCAAGCGGTGTGCCGGGAATGGCAGGTGACCCTTCCGAGCAGATTTCTGCTCGCGCAACGTGCGGTGTGGGCAACAGTTTGCGATTTGGTGGAGTGTGACGGTCAGGAAGGATCGCGGTGCGTGCGGTGTAATAACTACAGCCGGATGCGCTCGGAAATGGATTGCAAGAATTACAAAGCGTGACGGGACGAACGAGTGCGACGAGGCACTCAGCCGAAGGTCACCACGGCGTTGTATTTGATGCTCGCGCCAAGTCGCTCGAAGAGCCGCAACCATGCCTTTCGCTCGATATACAGCGGCTGCGAGTTTTCCTTTTCGGTTGCGATTTCTTTGGCCTTCGCGTCGGAGAGCTTGCCTTTGGTTAGAGGAATCTTCAACAGAGGAGCGACTTGAATCAACTCCCTCATGGCCTGTTGAGATGACCCCACTGTACCAATCGACCCCTCTTCGCGAAGGTCGTAGAGCGGTTCCGGGAAGTCGATGGGCACATAGAACCCATCGCCATCGGAGTAACAGATCAGGTGGCTATCCATGCTGACGGAAAGTTCGTGATCGACACGCGGATCGTCCGCCGGGTTTCCGCCACCGGTCGGTGCAAACTCCTTGGGTGCTTGCCGGGCGAACGCAATCGCGCGTCGGAGGTAGTGAATCCACGAATACGGAAACCCAGCCCACACATCTGAACGATCCTTGAAGGCGGGGAGCGTTTCCGGTTCGATGTGAGCTGGCAAGCCGTGAGCGGCCAGCACGCGATTGATTTCGACGATGTCGGCTCGGGCCAACTCGATTTCTTCCTCGGAAGCATTCGCGATGCAGTAAGCGAGCTGCCCGACGGTGATACCCAGGCCCATGAGCGATCTCCTGGTGCAGAACCAC
>JAKEEV010000903.1 GCA_022616395.1 Planctomycetia bacterium
ACAGTTTTGGTCGGCAGCGGGATTGGCTCTTGAGCCATCGGCAGCGGAATACGTCCAGCCGCCGGGTTCGCCGGGGTAACACCAGCCAGTGAACTGTTACCTACGGCGACCTCTCCCCAACGGGGAGAGGCAGGCTTGCCGGCGCTGCCGAGCAGAACCTTGGCGCCTCAGGTCGCTGCACAGATACGCAAAGCCCACACCTCGCCCGCTCCTGCGGGGAGAGGTCGCCGCCGACCATCGTCTTCGATGGTCGTAGCGGCGGGTGAGGGTCTTTGCTTGTTTTCCCACCCCACTCACAGCAAGGATTTCGACATAGCCCGAGAACGACAGACCTTCCGCGCTGCGTACTTCACCTGAAGTGCGCAGCGCTCTGCATTTCATGGGGCGATTGAGACCCGCCAAACTTTTCCTGTTTTTCTCGAACCCAACCGACTTCATTCCATTCACCGCTGAATGCTCAGCGTCCCAGAACAATTTCCAGAATTGCGAAATTCGCCGGAGCGCAGAATTCAGCCGCTGCCAATTCCGCGAGGAGCGGAATTGTCTTCATCGGCTCGCCGGGTTGCTTCGCAAACGCTCTTGGCTGGCTTGCACAGAGCAGTTCCGCGCGTTCGCTCGTCCCGCCCGTGTGCTGGCTCTGCTCTGACCCGCGGCCAGACACATCGCGATTGCGCTGACGCCGTGATTTGCTCCACACGCGACGCGCTCTAGACGAACGTACCAACTTCCGGGAACCCGTATCCCACGCCAAGCCCGGAACGTCACGCCGCTCATCGCCCAACACCGCAAGAACGATTCCCCCTCTGGTGTTCGTTCTCATGTGGTGTGCGGAGGCGGCCCCATACCCTCAGGAGCCACCATGACGACTCGACCCACACGACTGTTGCTCGAATCGCTCGACGACCGCACGCTGCCGGCCGTCACCGTTTACGATCTGACTACTTCCGGCGCGCAAGTCGCCACCGGCGGATTCATTGCCAGCCAGGTGAATACGCGGCCGGTCGCGGAGTTCACCGAGTTCGTCCGCATTCAAGGCTTGCTCACCGAGCAGGGATACAACACGACCGCCAGCCAGTACCAGTTCAACGAATCTTCCAGCGGAGACTTCAGCCGCGCACTCACTCTTGGTCAGGTACCGACCGTGATGGTTGATGGAACGGCTTACCGCGAGTTCGTGCTCAACGCCAACCAACTCTTCCTGACTCCGCGATTGTCGGTCGATCAGGTGCGAATCTTCCTGGCGGGGTCATCGAACTTGACCGGCTACAACACCTCGACCGGCACACTGGCCGGCAACAACCCCGTGTTCGATCTGGATGCCAACGGCGATGTGTCACTCATCGTTCGCGCTCAACAGGTCAACGGGCGGTTCGGAACAATGACTCTGCTGGTTCAAGACGCGGCCTTCGCCGGCGCATCGGATGATACGTTCGTGTATCTCTACTCGAAGATGGGCGAGCGGCTCGGCGCGCTTGCCAGTGGCGGAGCGGAGTCGTGGGCCGTGCATCCCTCCTCGGAATTGCCTCCGCCTCCTCCGCCTCCTCCGCCACCGCCAGGGCCGGGCACATCGAGCCTGTCGGGCTATGTGTTCGTGGACTCCAACGAGAACGGCGTGAAGGACGAACTTGAGTCCTGGTTAAGCGGCGTGACCATTCACCTCACTGGCCAGAACGATCTTGGCGAGACGGTCGAACTGACGACGATCACTGATGCGAACGGGTTCTATTCGTTCGAGAGCCTCCGCGCGGGCACGTACACGCTCTCCGAAGTTCAACCAGAAACCGGCAACGGACAGGACTTGATGGATGGTCTGGATTATCTCGGCTCGCTTGGCGGAGACAACTCCGTCAACGATGTGTTCTCAAGCATCATCCTGGAGAACGACCAGCACGGCACCGACTACAACTTCACCGAGCTGTATTTCGAGTGACGGCCGCTTGCGGTGTTGAAACAGCTTCGGCCACCAGTCCCAGAACTCGCTAAGACCACAAGTGCGGCTCGACTTCGGTGCCGCACTCGTGAAGTTCAGCGAGGCTGACGGATGCCGAATCTCGACGCGGTGGTCGTCGGGTCCGGGCCGAACGGACTGGCCGCGGCCGTGGCTCTTGCTCGGCTCGGCCATTCCGTACTGGTCATTGAAGGGTCCGACACAATCGGAGGAGGAACGTGCTCGTCAGCGCTCACGCTGCCGGGCTTCGTTCACGATGTCTGCTCCGCCGTTCACCCGATGGCAGTCGCTTCTCCGTTCTTCAAGACACTCCCGCTCAGCGAACACGGGCTGGAGTGGATTCATCCACACATTCCGTTCGCTCATCCAATCGAAAACACCGCCGCGGCACTCGAACGCTCGGTGGAAGCAACTGCCGAAGCGCTCGGACCGGATGCCCGCGCTTACAAGCGGCTCATGGGGCCACTCACAGAGCGCGCGGAGGATCTGTTTAGCGACCTGGTCGGTCCACTGCGCCTTCCGCGGCACCCGATCACGGCTCTGCGATTCGGACTGCGCGCGATTCGCTCTGGAAAGGGCCTCGCGGATGCGTGGTTCCGCACCGACCGCGCTCGCGCACTCATCGCGGGGCTTGCGGCTCACGCGGTTCTTCCGCTTGAACAATCTCCGGGCGCGGCTATCACGCTGATGCTCGGAATCGCAGCTCACGCGGTCGGCTGGCCGTTTCCGCGTGGGGGTGCTCAGAAGATCGCTGACGCGCTCGCTTCCTACTTCCGGTCACTTGGCGGGCAAATCGAAGTCGGGCGCTTCATCCATTCGCTTGACGAGCTTCCTCGCTCGCGGGTCGTACTACTTGACCTGACCCCGCGACAGGTGCTCGCTCTTGGCGGCAAGCAGATTCGGGGACGTTATCGCAGAGCGCTTGCCCGCTACCGATACGGGCCGGGCGTGTTCAAGGTGGACTGGGCGTTATCGGGACCGATTCCGTGGATCGCGGAGGAATGTCGGCGGGCCGGGACGGTTCATGTTGGTGGAACGCTGGAGGAAGTCGCCGCGGTCGAGCGCGCGCCGTGGCGCAATGAATACCCGGATCGGCCGTTTGTGCTTCTGGCTCAACCAAGTCTGTTCGATCCGACACGCGCACCGGCGGGCAAGCATACCGCGTGGGGCTACTGTCACGTTCCGCACGGCTCAGAGGTGGATATGACAGAGCGAATCGAAGCTCAGATCGAGCGGTTCGCGCCGGGCTTCCGCGACTTGATCCTCGCTCGGCACACGATGAACACGACCGCGATGGAAGCGTACAACCCGAACTATGTTGGTGGCGACATCTCCGGCGGAGTAACGGACTGGTGGCAACTCTTCACGCGGCCGGTCGCGCGCCTCGATCCCTATTCAACGGCGATTCGCGGGGTATACATCTGCTCGTCTTCGACTCCGCCCGGCGGTGGAGTTCACGGCATGTGCGGCTACTTCGCGGCTCGTTCCGCGGCCAGACACCTCGGAACGCGAGGCAAGTTCGCTCCTGGAAGTGGAGCAATCCTTTAATGAGGACGGCCTTTCGAGGCCGTCGTAAAGACACGCCCGAAAGGCCGTCCTCCGTTCAGTAGCGGGGGGCGGAATTGAACCGCCGACACGTCGCTTATGAAGCGACTGCTCTAACCCCTGAGCTACCCCGCCTCAGGTTCCTTCACTTTACACGCCCACCGAACACTGGCAAGACACGCGCCGGGTGCTCGAAGTTCACCCATCGCCCTGAGCTTTGAGTTCTGGCTAACCGCTGCAACCAGACCAACCGGCAGGGGCACAATCGACGTTCGCACGAAAAAGTCTTCCTCAGAACTCCCATTGCGCAGTAATCTTTACCCATCCCGCCGATTCTCTCCCATCGCACTCACGCGGAGATTCTCCCATATGCGCACTCTCTCCCTCGTCGCTCTTGGCGTTCTCGTGGGCACTGGTTGGCTCACGCCTCACACACCCAACGCGGTCGCTGCTCCCCCACCAAGCGAATTCGCGCTGCCGCAATCGCCAACGAAACCCGAACCGTTCCCGATCACGATGGTCGATCAGGGAAAGTTCGATCCACGATTGAAGGGCTACTTCCTCCCCGAAGGCTTCAAACTCGAAATCGTCATCACCCAACCCGACACGATCAACCCGGTTGGCATGACGTTCGACCCCGACGGCAACCTCTACGTGATGGAATGGCGGCCCGATCCAGTGACCGGCGACAAGTGGTTCGAGGTGAAGGAAACTTTCCGCTACAAGGACGGCACCACCAAGCAAGTCGCAACCATGAAGAAGTTCACCACCGATCTGGTGAAGGTGTTCAAGTACAACGCCAAGACCGGCAAGTTCGATAAGCCACAGACGATCATCTCCGAGGAACTGCCCTCAAGCATCCTGTATCACGAAGGCTATCTGTATGTGACCGGCCGCGGAACGGTGCGGCGGTGGAAGCAATCGCGACCCGGAGGACCGTGGGACACACGCGAGATCATCGCTCAGGGTTTCTGCGGCTTCCACCACCATCAAGTATCTGGGCTGACCATCGGCAACGACGGACTTCTCTATCTCACAAGCGGCGACGACGACAACTTCGTGGAAGGCTCGGATGGGAGCCGCGCGACTGTCCTTCGCACCGGAGCAGTGTTCCGCTGTCGACCGGATGGCTCGAAGATGGAAACGTACTCGCTCGGCTATCGCAACCCGTATCGCGATCTGGCCTACGACGACAAGTTCAACTGGTTCCACACCGACAACGACAACGAGGACGGCAGCAAGTTCATGGGTTGCCGACTCATGCACGTTGCCGAAGGATCAGACTTCGGCTGGCGGCTTGCGATTGGAGCGCGCTGTTGCCGACCCGACCACACACGCGGAGCCATCGCGGGAGAACTTCCAGGCAAGATGCCTCCACTTCTGAAGACCGGCCGAGGAGCGCCCGCCGGCATGCTCATCTACCACGACACGCGCATCCCGGAACAGTATCGCGGGCTGATGTACTACCCGGACGTGTATCGCAAGCTGGTTCGCGCTTACAAGTCCGCGCCAAGCGGCAGCACGTTCAAGATCACCAATGAATTCGAGTTCATGACAAGTGACGATCCGCTCTTCCGCCCCTGCCAGATGGTTACCGGGCCGGATGGCGCAATTTATGTGTGCGACTGGCGAACGAACTCCGGCGGCGCTGGGAAGCTCTCAGGCGATGGCATCAACGGACGCATTTATCGCATCACCTGGGCCGGCACGAAGAATCAGCGCGCAATCGCCCGACGAGGAATGGATAGCTGGTCGAAGATCACCAAGCAGACCGATGAGGAACTGCTTCGCACGCTCGCGGCTGCGGATTTCACCGATCGCGTCGAGGCTCGCAAGGAACTGGTGCGCCGAGGATCCAAAGCTCGCGATCTGGTGCTCAAGAAGTTCATTTCCGGCGCTCTCGACGGCGATGCTCGGCTTGTCGCGCTCGGAGTGCTTCATGCGCACTGGAACGCGGATGTCGAGGATCTCTTCCGCTTGCTGATTAAAGATGATTCAGCCGATGTGCGCAGGCTCGCGGTCGAAGGGCTGGCTTACAACGCCCGTCCGAAGGACCAACGAGTCTACGAGACGCTCCTGAAGGCACTCGGCGACCAAGAACCATCGGTCCGACGTGCCGCGGCGCTGGGAATCGGTCGGCTTGGAGCCGATGGTTCCGGCGATCCTCTCGTCAACGCTCTGAAGCACGATACCGAAGCGGATGTGTACCTGAAAGATGCTTACGTTCGCGGGCTGGAACGGCTCGGCAAGCCGGGAATTGATGCGCTCCTGGCGCTGGCTCAGTCGGGCAACGACAAGGATCTCGATCTGGTTGTCGCGGTCTTCCTGACGCTTCGCACCAAGCCCGGAGCGGATGCGATCCCCGACTTGCTCACCAACCCGCACGTAACCGGAACTCAGCGCGAAGATCTGGTTCGCTCCTACACCAACTACCAGCTTGATCCACCTCTGTCGCTCGAACCGCTCGCGCAATATCTCGCGCGTCGGCCGAACGAAACGGTGAACGTGCTTCAAGCGGCAGTCGAAGTGTTCGCGGTCAGCGGCTCGGAGAACGCGCCGAAGGCCACGCGGGTGGCTCTCGACCTCCTGAGCCGGCCAGAGGAGCCAACCCGCATCGCGGCCATTGTCGCAATCGAAACGGGCAGACTTACAGCCGCAGCGCCCAAGCTCATCGAGTTCATCAGCGACACGGAACGCACTCAGGTCGAGCGAGTCGCGGCGCTCAAGGCACTGCGCGTGCTTGGCGAAAGGAAGGCCATCGACCCCATCAAGAAGTTACTGACCGGCAAGCACGCGGCCACGCTCAAGGCAGAAGCGCTCCGCACACTCGCGGCTCTCGACATTGCTTCCGCCCGGACAGTGGCGGAACAATTGCTCGATCAGCCCGATGTCACGCTCCTGACTGAAGCAGTCGCGGTGCTTGCAACAACCAAGCCCGGCACCAAGCTCATCGCGGAGCGGTTCCTGGCCAAGAAGCTGCCACGCGACTTCTTCCCGCAAGTGAATGAAGCACTCAACAAGTTCGCCGATGACCCGGCGTTCGCCAAACTCCGGGCCGAGGTGCTTCGCGGAGGATTACTCCTCTCGCTGGAACCCGGACAGATCGACAAGATTCGCGATCAGGTCATCACCGAGGGCGACGCGAAGAAGGGCAAGGAACTCTACCTGAACACGAAGGTACTCGCGTGTGCTTCGTGTCACCGAATGGAAGGAGTCGGCGGGGCCGTGGGGCCGGACCTCACCCGCGTCTGGGACACGCACACCCTCGAGAAGATACTGGAGTCGATGGTCGATCCGAGCAAGGAACTCAAGGAGGGTTACCAGGCGTACCGGCTCACCACAATCGACAGCAAGGTGTTCATCGGACTCAAGATCAAGGAAGACGACAACGAGGTCATCATCCGAGACGCCAACGGCCGCGATCATCGCATTCCCAAGGACGAGGTGGATTCGCTCGTCCCGAGCAAGCTCTCCCTGATGCCGGACAATGTCGTGTCGCAGCTCACTTACGATCAGTTCATCGACCTGTTGGCGTTCCTCAAGAGCAAGAAGCAGCAGGAGTCGCTTCGAGGGTTAGTCGTCGATTCGTTCATCGCCAGTTCGTTGACCGCCGATGTGAAGTCGCTCAAGCCCGAAACGATTGCCGAGGGCAAATGGAAAGTGCTCGCGGCCGAACCCAATGGCCGGCTGGACCTCAAGGGCGCGTTCGCGGCACCGAACACACCGGCGGTTTACCTGCGTGCTTACATCTACTCGCCGAAGAAACAGACAGCGACCGTCTCAATCGACACTGACAACCCGTGGCGTGCCTGGGTGAACAACGCGACCACCGATCCGTCCGCGTCGTTCGAGTCGGAATTAAAAGAAGGGTGGAACGTTCTTCTGGTGAAGGTGGCAAGGGGAGGAAAGTCGGCAAGCGTGGGTGTTCGAGTCACCGGAGACGACCTGCGAACCGCCAGTGCGCCTGATTCGCTGCCCGCTGGCGGCCCCTGAGTAAGTGTGAGTGCGAGTGTTCGGAAAGTGTGAGTGCTTCGCGAGTGTGAGTGCGAGTGTGAGTGTGAGTGAAGAGAAGAAGAGTGAAAACAGGAAGACAGAAGACCAGAACCCTTTGTGGCTCCGGTCTTCTGCCTTCCTGTATTCACTCACACTCACACTCGCACTCACACTCCCGGCTAGTAGATGCCCCCGTGGATGCGTTCGGGAGTGAGGTGGCCGGGCTGGTCGTTAAACCAGAACCGCCTCCACTCGTTCTGAATCTGCCGCAGGTCTTCCGATTGATACAGCAGTTGCTGCATGCGGATGTTGGGATCGCTCGAATACTGGTTGAGCAAGCATCCGCTGTTGGCGGTCAGCGCAAGAGCCGCGATCAACCCCAGGATGAGCTTGCGGAAGACGAGTTTGCGGACCATGTCCGGCCTCCGTGCGCGGATACCCCCCGCTCGATGTCCAGTGTGAGTTGTTCCCCAAACAAGCCACACTCTTCCACCAAGCTGTACCGCTACTATCGGCACCTCGCGCACGACCCTTGAATCCGATCGCGCTTTTTCAACCCCCAAAGCAACCCGACGGGACAATACCGAGAACCCAGGATCGCGGGCGAAGTGGCAGGTTGCGGAAAGGTTGCACAAGGTGGGGTGAAGTGTTGGTTTTGAGTTGGAGTAGCGCCTGAAGCGGTTCTGAATGAAGACTGCTAAAGCCGGGACTCCAACACAAAACACAAGCGCATTTCGACGAAGCAAAAAAGGTTGCCCAAGGTGATGTGGTTGAATTAACCGAGGAGTTTTGCCAGCAGAATGCCAAGCCCAATCACCGCCACAAGTCCGCCGACAATCGCCACCCAGGGAGCGGTTCGCTCTGTGGGAGTATGTTCCTCGGCGAACGGGTTGGGGCGTTTGTTCGGCGAGTTGCTCGCGACTGGTTCAGCCACGGATTGCGCAGCGGCTGAAGACGAAGAGAAGGGGCCGGTCAGGGGATGTGGATGACCGGAGGGCGTGAGTGCCCACGGGGACGCGGTTGGCGTGCCGAACGGATTGGCTCGGACCACCCCCGACCCAACCTTCGAGCCTCCCACACCCTGCGCGACTTTTGAGCCGTTTGCCAGAGCAACCGCCTTCGCCGCGCTACCCGCTTCGGCGCTTGCGTTCGGCTGGTCGAGCGGAACGACCGCGATCTCGGCCGTGCCGTCCATGTTCCACCCCTCCCTCGCGGCCGGGCTGAGTTGCGGCATCTCCTCTTCCGCCGGGAGCGGAACCGGCTCGCCTGTCCATGTCTCCAGTTCCGTCACTACCTGAGCCGGAGTCTGGAAGCGCGCCCGCGGATCCTTCGCCAGCATCTTGGTGACGATCTCCGCCAGTGCTTCGGGCAGTTCGGGGCGAATCTGTCGGATCGGTGTCGGCTCCTTGGTGCGGTGGCAGAGTAACTTCTGCGAAACCGTGCCGAGTGGAAACGGCGGGTGACCGGCCAACAGGAAGTAGAACGTAGCGCCCAGCGCGTAAATATCCGCTCGGATGTCCACGGAATGGCTATTCGCGACCTGTTCAGGGGCAACGTAATCGGCCGTGCCAAGAACGATCTTGTCGTCGTACTTGAGCGTCAGTTGATCGACGTGATCCTTGAAGAAACGAGCCAGGCCCAGGTCAAGTAACCGGGCAACACCCTTGCGATCAACGATGATGTTGCCCGGCTTCACGTCTCGGTGAATGATGCCGTTGCGGAAAGCGTAGTCCAGCGCGGAGGCGGTCTGTCGGACGTAGCTGAGCGCCCGGCGGATGTCCATCGGGCCGAACTTCTTGACCACCTCAAGAAGATTCGCCCCATCAACGTAGTCCATCACGATGAAGTGCAGGTCGCCGTCCTGGTCGATGTCGTGCGTGCGGACGATGTTCGCATGTTCGAGGCTACCGGCAGCTCGTGCTTCGCGATAGAACCGGCCAAGCGCGGCGGGCTGATCGGCCTTCGCCGGTGGCAGCACCTTGATCGCGACTCGTTTGCGAATGAACATGTGTTCGCAGAGGAACACTTGCCCCATTCCGCCCACGCCGATCCGTTCCAACAGCTTGAACTTGCCGATGGTGAACCCGCGCCACTTGCCCTGCGCGAACTGTTCGGCCTGGAAGTAAGTGAGAATGCCGACTTGCACCATCTCGTCGATGACTGACTGCGGATCTTCGGCAACCTGAGCGGTCAGTTCTCGCCGTTGCAAGTAGGCGGAGAGCTTCTGCTCATCCACCATTCCGCTTTTTTGAATGAGCTGGAGGAGTTCTTCCACGGACAACGGAACGGACATCGAGCACCGTGCGCGAGTCAGGGAACCCAGATGCCCACGCCCGAAATCTCCGTCGGGCGAGGCGAGATTTACGCCCAAACCTAGAACAGATTCAGGCCAGACGCAAACCCCCGGAAAAGTGTGAGTGCGAGTGTGAGTGTGAGTGAAAACAGAAGACAGTGAAAACCAAAGCCAAGAGTGCCTCTGGTCTTCTGCCTTTTCACTTACCCTCCCGCTCTTCGGTCTTCTGCCTTCGGTTTTCATTGTCTTCTGTTTTCACTCACACTCGCACACACTCACACTTTTGGCTAGGTGCGTGATCCGAAGTAGCCGGCGACAGTCGCGATCAGCACGCCTTCCCAGGCTTGCATGGTTTCGACAGTCGGCTTGTTGGTCATGTTGGGGATAATCACGAACTGGAAGATGGTCTCGAAGAGCAACAGCAGCATCGCGATCACGCCAACCCAGGCCCGGATGGTCATGAATAAGTGACTGTTGCGACCCAGGACGAATCGGAGGAACAGTCCGGTTCCGAACCCGCCGGCCAGACAGGCAAGCAAGACCGGCCACTCGGTGATTTCGACCGGGTTGGGGGTTAATCGCTCGCTGATGCGCTGAGGATTGGTCGAGCCGACGTAGATCAGCACCGCGGCGCTTCCCCCCACGAAGACCACTCGCATGAGCCACGGCAGGATCGACTTCGTGCGGAGTTCCGTGATTGGTTGAGACGCGAACGCCAAAAACACGAGCGTGAGCAAAAAGAAGTGCCCCAGCGGAGCTTTCAGAGGCGGTTGATCGGGTGGCGGCTCGGGCAATATCAGGAAGATCCAGAAGAACGAGCAGATCAACACCGAGAGGAACCCGCGAACGGTGCCCATCGGCAGCCCATACGGGTGGAACTCGTTTTGTGCAGCCGTTGACATGATTGCTCCCGAAGTGAGATGCTCCTATTTAAGCAGTTCGCGACCAACCGCCCAACCTTTCCGGTTCGCAAGCGGTCAAAGTCGTCGGCATTCGCTGGGTGCCGTTCCGAGAAAGTAGTAGGCACGCCGTGTGCCGTGGCTTTGTCTTTGAAAGAGAAAGGCAACGGCGCCCAGCGAATGCCTGCTACTTTCAGGCGCGACCTTGACGGCTTACTGTCGTGCCGTAGCATGATAGTCTTCCGGGTTTTCCCGGATTACTGTGTATTTCCCCGGACTCACCGGGAGCGGATGAGAACGATGTCTACAACGATGGCCAATGCGAAGACGGTCGATCAGAAGTGGATCGTCATCGACGCGACGGATCTTGTGGTCGGCCGGCTGGCCGTGACCATTTCAAACATCCTGCGCGGCAAACACAAGCCCGACTATACGCCCCACTGCGACACTGGCGACTTCGTCATCGTGGTGAACGCCGAGAAGGTGCAGTTCACCGGCAAGAAGTGGGAGCAGAAGGAGTATCAGGACTACTCGCACTACGCGGGCGGGCAGAAGATCACCCCCGCGCAGGAGATGCTCAAGAAGAAGCCGACGGAAATTCTCCGCCGCGCCGTCAAGCGGATGATGCCTCGCGGTCCGCTTGGCTTCAAGCAACTCGCCAAGCTGAAGATTTACAAGGGCAACCAGCACCCACACCAGGCCCAACAACCGGAAGAGTTGAAGTTGAAGTAGGACAGGCATCTTGCCTGTCCTACGAGACACCAACACACGAACCCCGCACTAACCGATGGCCGAAAAGAAGACACCCGCGAAAGCCGCCGCGAAAACTCCTCGCACCTACTACATCGGCACCGGCCGACGGAAGACATCCGTTGCCCGCGTGCGGATCACCGAGGGGAAGGGACAGTTCCTCATCAACGGGCGCCCGATGGATCAGTATTTCCACGAGGAGAAGGACCGAGCCGCGGTTCTTGGCCCGCTGAAGGTCACCGAGCAACTCAACCGGCTGGATGTGTTCGTCAGCGCCAAGGGAGGCGGGGTGACCGGTCAGGCCGGCGCTGTCTCTCAGGGAGTGGCACGGGCGATCAAGACGATGTTCAGCCCCAAGGACGAACAGCGCGCGAAGGTCTTCAACTTCACCACCATCATCAAGACAGCACACGACGAGAAGAAAGAGCGCGAAAAAGCCAAGGCGATCCCGCTCAAGCCCGCGGCTCCGACTCCCAGCGCTGATGGCGCGCCGCTCATCCCCGGAGCTGCGCCCGCGGCAACGCCTGCCGATCCCGCTTCCGGCATGATCAAGAAACTCCGCGACTCCGGCTACCTCACCCGCGACGCCCGCATGAAAGAGCGGAAGAAGTACGGTCTGCGTGGTGCCCGCCGCGGTACACAGTTCTCCAAGCGCTAACCCGTTCAATGAAAAGTGCAGAATGCAAAATGCAAAATGGAAGACCGCCTCTGAGTCTTCCATTTTGCATTTTGCATTCTGCACTTTTCATTCGACGAGGCGGGCATCCGCCCAGTTCACATCGGCTTGCACATCACCGGCCGGGCCGAAGTCCACGACCAGCACGAGTTCCTTCGCACCGCGAACATCGACTCGCACCGGCACCGCGGGTCCGGCGACGAGTGACTTGAGCGCTGGCAGGTCGACTTCCTTGCCGTCTACGCGAATGCGTACATCCGCGCGTCCGCGCTTGCCGGTCGCTGCGTCCAGCCCGACGAGCGCTTCAAAGCGTGTGAATTTCCCCGCGAGGTCGTAAGTCAGCACGGTTTTGGGATGCGTGCCGAGTCCCTTGTCGAACGTCCCCTCGCCTTCCTTGGTGAGTAGACGCAGCGGTTGCCCGCGAACTGTCCGGTCAGCGCGCCAGGTCCAGCCATCACCCAGAAAGCCGACTATCTCTGCTTTCTTGGGCTTCAAGTCGGACAGATACACCGCCGAGCCTTGAAGGACATCGAGCGACACGATTCGAGTCAGCGGAATCTCGACCGCCGGTCCGCACAGGGCCTTCGCGACAATCGCGTTCTCCTTCACGGCAGGCTCTGTCACATTCAGACGCGTGCCGTCGGTGAGTACCAGATGCGCGAAGGCTTCCTTTGGCTTCCTCACGCGAACAAACCGTGGGTTGAAGCCAATCGCGGCGAGATCCTTCAGCGACACTTCTCTGGCGGCGGCTCCTCCGGGTGTGAAGGTCACGGCGGTATCGGTGAAGCCGCTTAACACTCCGCGAGCCACATCGCCGTTGCGATACAGGAGCACATCTCGCGGAGGAGTGCCCGCAAGCCAGGTGTAGCGAGCGGGATCGGTCGGCGTATCGGCCGGAGGAGCGACAAGCCACACCGCGGCGATTGAATCAAGCGCAATGGGCCAGTCGTCATCGCTGATGGTGGGGCGGAACTGGATGACTTTCGCATCTCCTCCGTTCACAGCACCCGGTAGACGATCACCACCGGCAGTGATGAGCTGCGCGCTCACGGGGAGCGCTGGGGGAGGAATGTCCGCTCGCCGTAAGTTAATCAGGCCGGAAATGATTTTCGTATCGAGGGGAGTTTTCACCTGCGCTCCAAGTTTGAGCGAGAGCGCAGTGAGCTGGCCGGTCGGTGTTTCGTCGCCCGTGCCGGTAGCGATGAAACTGGGCGGTTCGGGTGCAGCGAGCGTGAGTGCAAGCACAAGCGGCAACATGAACAACTCCGGTGCGAACTTCCCGTTGGTCCGGCGTGTCCGGTGCTGTATAAGATATCGTGTAAGCCCTCGTAGCTCAGTGGATAGAGCATCGGTTTCCTCAGTTTAACTTGGGCACCGCGGCGGGAAACCTCGCGGTGAATGTGACCTGATCAGGGAAACCTAAAGTTGCGGTCTGGGTTGTGGTCTCATGACCACGAATCGGACAGGCAACCATGGCAATCCTGAGCAGGGTGAAGTGATCGGTCCCTCGTCCATGTGATTACCACGCTGACGAGCCGAACACAACACACTGTGCAGAGACTGTATGGTCACCGCCTAACCCAGCATGGTATGGCGAAGAGACAGTCCAGCCCACGAACGCCAAGCGGCGGCGAAAGCCGAAGTGGGATGAAACCGGGGGTCGCGCGTTCAAATCGCGCCGAGGGTACTTGAGGGATAAGAAGTGTGGTAGTGCACAAAATGAAGCGGCCCCAGAACCAGTTTGGGGCCGCTTCATTTTGTGCATCATTGACAGTTAAGCGTAAACCAGTTGGCGCGGCGGCACCGACCGCAAGAACTCCCGGACGTTCTCCGGCTCTGCCACTGTGAGTTGATCGACAACCGCGACCGCGCAGGGCGCGAGAAACTCGACACCAAGCAACCGCCCTGGTCATAGTCGGCGTAAGCTTTGCCCGCAGCGATTTCCTTCGTCTCCGCTACTCCACCTTCCCGGACACGCAAATATGCCGCACGAACCTTACCCGTGCTTTCATCGACCGAGACTTCAAAACCGAGCGTCAGATTCTCCATCGTTCCTCTCAAATCTGCGAGTCAGGCTACCTTATGATAAGGTTTGCAATTAATCTACCAACTCACTCGCATCTACGCTAGGTCGGAACGCTTGGCAACAGAGACCGTCCCCTCACCTCGGACGGCTCTCCCACATCGCTGAGATCACCACCAAGTGTGTTTCGTCAACCTTCTCGTAAATCACCTTGAGCATCCGGCGACCCGTATCGCCATAGCCCCCGACACTGCGGCGATTCCCGCCATCGACTTCCAAACCGCGCTCATCTGGTTTGCGAATACACGCGATTACCTCGTCCACCAACACCCCTCGTTGTTGCATGCGCTGATGGCATGGTGAAGGAACTCAATCGTGACTTCGCGGCCGTTGATAACTGCCTTTTCGGTGAAGGCAGGATCATTCTGTTTGCTACCGTCGCTGCTGATTTGCATGGACGAACGGCTCGTGAGTCAATCTGTTCAGATTTGCGGACAAGGCGAAGATGCCAGTAGCTCACCAGATTGTCGCAGAATTGGCAACGGGAATTGAACCGCCGGGTTTTCGCCCGGCGGTTGTGCATTTCATCAGTTTGAGTTTCGGTCTATCTCCGCCGGAAGTGTCCGTTCCTGAACCACGGGTGACCGTTGGTCGGGCCGACGGAGAAGTCGCCTGCGAGCGAGCCGGGGAACGCCATCGTGAAGTAGCCGCCGTAACGATCCGCGCCGCCGTTGCCGAGAAGATACAGCCCGGTGTCGTAGGGATAGTAGCCATCGGCACCGACGACTATTCCGCCGCTCTTGATGAAAGGAATCGCGGGTCCGGGTGGAATGATCGGTGGCAGATACCGAACAGGAGGCGGAGGAGGAGCTGCTGGCAGAACCGGAGGCGGGAGAGGCACGCTGGGAACTGGTTGAGCCGCAGCCGATGTGCCGAACACAGCGAGCAACGCCGCCGCAATCGCGTAACGCTTCATGATGCTTCCTCCTGGTGAAACCCACAAACACCTCCAGTCTGCGCGCCTTCGGCCACTGGTGCGCGCTCCATTCCGCGCGCACATGTCATTACCGAGTCGATACCGGCGCAAGGGTCCGCACAACCGGCACTGACGTTACCAGAAGTGAGAATCATGTTCGCAACACACGGCCAACCGCGCCGACCGCGGGGAGCGATTCCGTTCCGCATGCAGAGCAGCGGACCGCGAACGCGGACAGAAGCGGAGCGGCCAGCGGGGAGTCTCCTCGCAAGTAGATCGCCGGGTAAGCGGCCAGCACTTCGGCTCGGAAACGCATCCACGCTTTCAATTCACTTGCGAACTGAAACGGAATCGCGCGCTGGAACTTCAGCCTGTGCTTGCCGAAAGTCAACTCGCGCCCATCCACCTCGATACTCACTTCCGCCGCAGGATCGGTCAAAATCACTTCGCCCACCAAGACGCCACTCGCACACACCAGCACCGGTCCGAGTTCGGCAAGCACCTCCGGGTGCGTTTCACACACCAAGAGCAGATCGGGAGAGCGAGTCAAGAGGCGTGTTGCGGTCGTGGGGGCTTCGCGAGCCAGTTCAAACACACTTCGCGATTCGCCGACACTTATCCACGGCCGCGCGTTTCGATGAACCCACACACCATACAGAGAGGCGAGGTGATGCGTTGGGAGTTGCATCGCCTTTCCCAGATTCCGAGATACGGAACACAGATCAAGAACATCGTGCGCGGTCAGCCCGGAGGCAAACGCGCCTTCGAGCAGCAGTATCCGTAGTCGAGCGAGTTCGCCCTCATCTCGTGGAACCTGAAAGTAAGCCGCAAGCACGCCCTCTGCGAACTCAGGAGGCTGTTCGCCGCGAAAGACGGCTGAGACAAGTTCCGCAATCGCCAATCCACGATCGCGGCCATACCGTCCGCCATCATCCACCTGAAGAGCAAGCGCAACGGCAAGCAGTTGACATTCCTCAGGAGCTTCGCGTGAGCGCGCGACAATGCTGTTGAGCGCGTTGGCGCGCTCGAATGGATCTCCTCGACCTACACTCGTGAGGCACAGGCGAGTCAAGAAGCGCGCTGAGTCTCGACGGTCGGCGAGTTTCCGCGCGAACTTTCTCCAGGCGGCATCAATCGCGCGGTCGGCGGGAGTTCCGCGTGAAGTGCTCAGAAGATACACCCCGACGTAGGCCACAATGGTGAACGCGGTCGCCAGGATCGCCAGCGCGGGCAATCGGACAGGCGCTGCAACCGCAAGAAACACGAATAGAACCAGCACACCCAAAGCCGCGAGAGTCGCGCTTGAGCGCGGGCGGACCACTCCGCGTGCGCGCGCGACTTTCCCATCGCCCGCGAGCCTCCCACACGCCAGAGCAAGCGGAGGAGGAAGTTCCGGCCCGGCGGGTGAAACTTCCGCAAAGCAACCCGGACACAGCCCGACTCCGCGCTCGCGTGCGGCAGCGCAAAGTGGAATCGTTTCTTCCGCTGTGGCTGTCTCCGCGGCCCAGGCGCGGATCGCTTGTTCACCCGCCAGCGCGACGACTCGATCAAGGAGCGCCGGGTCGCCGCTGGCAGCGTGTTCGCGCCTGATTGCTTCGACCGCCTTCGCCCGGCTGCGCGTCTTGCCCCTCACGAGCGTAAGCCCGTGTTCGTGCCAGAGGTGTTTGGCCATCTCCAGCCGAGGAAGACGCACTCCGCAGCGCGGACAGCTCATCTTCACCTTGTGCTCGCGCCGAGTGACGAGAGCATCGAGTGAGTCGGACTTTTCCGTGAGATGTTGAAGTTGGCGGAGTCGGTCGAGTGTTCGGGCGGGGGAAAGTCCGGCAGTCAGCGCCCGAATGACTCCCTGAATGGCTTGCGGAGTGTCGGGAATTGCCTCAAGCGCGCGGCCGGCGGTTGCGAGACGCACGCTAAGAGGCACGCGAGCATCGGACAACAGTGGAATTAACTGCGGGACGAGCGCTGCGCGGTCGCTGGCGTCCGCCGACCGCAGCCGGACGATCAGTTGAGCGAGAGTTGCCAGAGGATCATCGGGAAGTGCCATCGTTCGTGTTCGCTTCACCCTGGTCTTCGTATTCGTGTCATGTGTTTGAACGAGCCGCGACCGTGCCAGTAGTATCAAGGGGTGTCGGCTTGGGTCAGCAGTTCTCGTTTCGGGGTGTTGAAGCGCCCCCTCCCCCCGCCACCCCCCTGCT
>JAKEEV010000904.1 GCA_022616395.1 Planctomycetia bacterium
GAGCGGGAACCACTTCCCCTGAGTGATTCCCGCTCCCTTGCGGTCGCGGCTCGTTGGAAGGCGCTCCCTTGCGGTCGCGGCTCTGAGAACCGCACGCTTACCGCTGAGGAGGAGTCACTTCGCGGATCAGAGCGCCGCGGTCTTCGCTGAGCACCAGCACCGAGAACTTCTCGATTGGCTGGCGCTCCGGTGTGTTCACCGAAACATAGTCAAAGCGTCCGCGAAGGTCCGTGTAGCCGTCCTTGTGGAACTTCACCGAACCGTCCGCGAGCTTCGCGTACACCTTCACGTACACTTTCGGCAACGCCTTTCCTCCGGCCGTATCAGTGACGCGCAACTGACCATAGTTCTCGGTCACGTTCACGGTCATCGCGGTCGCGTAGTATGGCACAGCGCGCGTCTTGCCCGCGCCGACGATCTCGACAAGCACGTTCTTCGAAGCGAACTCATCGGGGAGAGGAACTGTGAGCTTGTTCTGACCCGCGGGGAGCTTCAGTTCCTTCGTCGCGTTCGGACGGATTGACGCGAACTGCCCGCCGGACTGCTGCACGAACGGACTCGTGCTGAAGAGCAACTCCACGTCCATCGGGTAGTAGTTCACCTTCACCGTTTCGAGGTTCTGCCACGTCAAGTTGATGGACTTGTTGTCGATGGTGAACTCAAAGCCCGGTTCGGTGGCCGCGAGCTGGCCCTGATTCTGGTTGCGGTCGTTCGGATCAACCAGTTTCGGACCCTTGCCTTCAATCTCATCCAGTTGCGCGATGATCGCGGTGAAAGTGTTCCTCCAGCGATCTACCGGGAAGTCCGCGTACTTGCTGGCGATGGCACGAGCCTTCTTCAAGTCTCCGTCGAACATCTCCAGGTAAGCAGCGCAGTAGTCATACTGCATCTTGGTCGTTACGCGATCACGATTGACTCGGCCAAACGTGTCGAAGGCTTCGTCGATGCGATCTTGAAGCAGCAAGTAATATGTCACCGCGAGCAAGTCGGTGTCGTTGAGTTCCTTCGAGTAAGAGAGCACCTTGAGGAACTTGTGATACTGCTCGAAGAAGCGGTCATTCACAATCTGCCGGCGCTTGCCGAGCGAGTGAGCGCGGGCATTCACCAGCGGCTTGTATTCGAGGAACTCATACGTGTGCCGCGCGACCGGATCGATGAAGAGTAGCGGCGAATCGATTGGCCCTCCGCACTCGTTCACGAAACCGTCCTGGTGCATGAGGAACTGCCGAGCAACGAGATTGTCCGCGTGGAAGATGCCGTAAGAGTAGAGCGTGTTGTGATACAGGTGCCGATCCTGGAGTAACCGGATCGCGGCATCGTAGAACGGCCGATCCTTCATGCGGAACGCGATCTTGTCCAGGTTCAGCGCCCGCACGTTCTCGCGCATCATGAAGCCGAGCACTTCGTCGCTCGTGCCGTGCTGAGAGACGTAATCCCACGCGGTCGTATCCACCTTCGACGGCTTCGTCAGCACGTTGAACGTGAACGGCTGCGAACTGGTGATAAACTGCTCGTTCTTTGCGACGTGAACCGGGAAGTGAGCGAACTTGCCCGGAATCGGGAAGTAGAACAGGTAGTCGATGGTCTTCGTGTGATACGGCTCAAGATCAAGCAACACGGACTTCGTGTATCGTCCGCCCGCGACCGGCAGCGCGCCCACGGGAAGTTGCAGAAGCACCGAGAGCTTCTGACGCGAGGAAGTCGGGTTCGTCACCACCACCTGACAGCCGTAGACGGTGTGGATGATGAACTCTTCGGTCACGAACTTGTCGAGCTTCTCGCCGTTCTCTTCGCCGAAGCGGTCGCCGCGGCGATAGAAGTTCTGGCTAACGAGAATCGGCAACTGACCGCCCTTCCCTTCCGCCGGGCGCACTTCTTCGTGGAAGGCGATCATGCGTCCGCCGGGAGTGAGCGTCATCTTCCCCGCATCAAACTTCACATCATGCTTCGCGGCCTCGAATGGCAAATCGATCATCGAGAGAGCGAACATCATCTCGGTGAAGTTGGTGGAAGCGACCGGCAGGTTCCTCGACAGATATGTTCCCTTCCCATCAAACGCGGAGTAGTCCGCCCAGAAGCGGTTGACCTTCACGAGGTCGCCGATCTGATCCTTGATGAGCAACTTGTAGTAGTTGTTCTCGGCCCACTCCATCGTCGGGTCGAGCTTGCGGTAGAGCGTTCGCGGAATCACGCGCTCACGGTCATCGCCATAGAAGCGGTCCTCGTCCTTACGCTGCTTCTTGGCCTCGTCGAGGTTCTTCCCGTCGCCCTTCTCGCCACCGGTGCCGTCCTTGCCCTTCTGTCCGAAGCCCGGTTGCTTGGGCATACCAAAACCGGGGAAGCCCCCAGGAGCCGGCTGTTCGGTAGGCGCTGGGCCGGTCGCCGGCGGAAGCACGGGAGGAACCGTCGGCGTCTTCGCGGGCGCGAACGGATCGCCCGTCGGCGTATCGAGTGCAGTATTCTCCACGGCCACCGAGAAGAGGAACAGGTCGCGGTCGGTGTTCGGCGGCAGGAGCTTGAGCATGTCGGTGAGATGACGAGTCGTCTTCGCTGGCTCGCCGGGAATCTTTTGCGCGAGCAACACCCGCTCCGGCACATTCAGCCGGCCGAATGCCCACGGCTCGTTGAAGCTCTTGAGATCATTGCCGAGCAACCAGTGATCCAAAAACGTCTTGTCCTTCTTGTTCGCCAGGTACGGCTTCACCACCTTGTTGAAGAATTCCGGGTCTTTCTTGAAGATGAAGAAACTCAACTCGTGGCAGGCGAACTTCGAGTACAGCGTGCGCTTCTCTTCTTCCTTGAACGTCGGCCAGCGGAGGATGAACGCGAACTCCGCCAACTTCGGATCCTTCGAGATCGTTGCATAGAGCGCGTAGACCTTCGCGAGGCTGTCGTAAGCCTCGAATCGGCTCCCCGCGACATCGTCCAGCACGAACGGCTTGCCCGCCTCAACGATTGTCACTTGCTTCTGTTGAGTGAAGTGCTTCGTTGGGTCAAGACCGTTCTTCAGGCGAAGGTCGATGAAGCTCGCGGGCAACTCCGCGGCGCTGATGGTGCGGTAAGTCGTGTTCAGCGGATCGCACGCGACAACGTGAATCATCGCATGCGGGCCGATCTCCTTGCGTGGCAACTTCACAATGCCGTCCTTGTCCGCGCTCAGATTCACGGCGACCGCGGAAGCATCGTAGAGGAAATCGAGATCGGCGAAGTCGGAGAGAAGCGGCCCGACGTTCGGTTCGGGTCGCGCGGGAGGCGGAGGAGGAGCGTTTCCTCCCGGCGTGACTCCGCCGCCCTTGCCGAACTGATCTCCACCCGCGGCGATCTGCTCGCCTGTCTCGGTCGTGCGAATCGCCCACGGGTTCAAGAGCAACGCGGGGCGTTCGAGCATGTTGCCTGGATACTTCTTCTGATTTCTGCGCTCCAGTACATAGCGATACTCGTCTCCGATGTTTCGGCCGGTGAGATACACCGACTCCGCGTGCAGCGGGAACGCAGCCTGCGGTTCAGCGCCGCGCACTTTGCCGAAGTTGCCGAACGCCGAGAACGCGGGTTGATAGCGCGTCGCGAAGATGTGGACACGAGCGAACTTCGTACTGTTCTGAAGCTTGACCGAAATGTTCTCCTTGTCCGCGGTCACGCTCTCAATTTGGACAGGCTCCAGCTTCGGCATCTGAAGTTGCCGGACGTTGTTGAGGAGGTAGCCATCGTGAACGGCACCGTCGGCAACTCGAATGCGAATCTTCTCTCCACTTCGCTTCAGCCACAGGTCGTAATCGCCGGGCGGGAGCTTGCGCAGTTCGAGCATTCCCTTGCCGATCACAATTGAATCGAACTTGTCTGCTCGAATCGTCTCTCCGCGAACTTCAAAGAGAGCAACTTCGTCACGCGAGGGTATCGCCTTCGTGCCGAGGTACGGCACCATGATCGAGTCGCCCGCGTTCGCGTGAATCAGTTGCCGGTAAGTATGGCGGTCGGAAAGCAGGTTCCACGAGTGAGTGATTCCTTCGGGGTTGGTCGCGGTCACGCTCATGATGTCCGTGAGCCAGCCGAGGTA
>JAKEEV010000905.1 GCA_022616395.1 Planctomycetia bacterium
GGCTCTGATGAAAGCGAAAAATCAAGATCGCTCCCTGACGGTCGCGGCTCTGATGAAAGCGAAAAATCAAGATCGCTCCCTGACGGTCGCGGCTCTGATGAAAGCGAAAAATCAAGATCGCTCCCTGACGGTCGCGGCTCTGATTCGTGCCGCTCGGCGGGCCTACTCTCAGCCAATCAGCTTCTCGATGACCTTCCCTTCGCGGAAGAGCTGCATCGGTCGGCCGGTGGGCGTTTGCAGTTCCGTGGCCGGCGAGATGCCGAGCTGGTTGAAGATCGTGCTCGCGACATCATCGGGCGTAACCGGATCGGTTGCGGGAGCCATGCCGGAGGCGTCGGTGCTGCCATGAACGTAACCGCGCTTGATGCCGCCACCAGCCAGCACGCAGGCCATCGACCGCGCCCAGTGATCGCGACCGGTGTTCTTGTTAATCTTCGGCGTGCGGCCGAATTCGCCCGCGCACATCACGATGGTGCTGTCCAGGAGTCCGCGGTCGTCCAGATCCTGGATGAGTGCGCTGAGCACAGTGTCGGTGGTCGGGGCGAGGGTCGTCTTGTGCCGGTTGAACGTCTGCTGGTGAGTGTCCCAGCCGCCCAGGCTCACGGTTGCGAACCTCACGCCCACCTCGATCAGTCGCCGAGCGGCCAGCGCGCCCTGACCGAACGGAGTATTGCCGTACAGGTCGCGGGTGAGTTGCTTTTCGGTCTGGATATCGAGCGCCTTGCGGGTCTTGTCGCTCTTGAGGATGTCCAGAGCCTGTTGGTGGAAGGTGTCGAGGCCATCGACCAGGTCGTTGGAGCTTTCCAGCCCGGCGAAGCCGGTGTCGAACTTGCGTAAGAGCGCATCGCGCTTCTCCAGTTCGTCCAGCGTGAAGCTGCCACGCAGAGTCAGCCCGCGAACGCTGAAGCCCGCGCCGCGAGTGCCGTTGCCGTTCCCCTCGATCACGAACGGGTTGTAACCGGTGCCCAGATAGCCCGCCAGCCCGACCGCTCCGTTGCGCAGGTCGCCGAAGGTGACATACGGAGGAACGCCCACTTCGGTCTTCAAAAGCTTCGAGGTGATCGAGCCGTAGGAAGGATACTGCATCGCGGCGGTCGGCTTGTTGCCCGTGGTCATGAAGACCGCCGCCGGGCCGTGGCTGGGAATGGTGTGATGCAGAGAGCGGACGATGGAGAACTTGTCGCCAATCTTGGCCAATTTCGGGAACGTCTCGGCGACTTGCATGCCGGTGACGTTGGTGTCGATGGAGGCGAACTGCCCGCGAATGCCGTCTGGAGCATCGGGCTTGTTATCCCACATATCGATTGTGGCGGGACCGCCTGCCAGCCAGAGCAGAATCACGCTCTTGGCTTTCGCCTTGTCGTCGCCCGTCTTGCTGGCCTTCGCCTTCGCTTCGGAAGCGAGAATGCCGGGGAGAGTCAGTCCGAGAATCCCGGCCGAACCGACAGCCAGGAAGTCACGACGATGGAACCCTTCGCAGTCGGTCTTCAACAACTTCGACATGACAGCGTCTCCTTATGGAGGGTGGGAAAACGATTCAGGGTGATTTTAGAGAGTAGTCCTCACGCTCCGCGTGAGGTGCATTTCCTCACGCTCCGCGTGAGGACTACTCTCTCAATGGTTCAGGATAAACTCCCGCGTATTGACCAGCGCCCAGAGCAAGTCGGTGATGGCCGTGGAGCGGTTCTTTTCCTCCTTGAGGTGTTGGAGGGCATCTTCCTTTTCGGTCGCCTTCGGGAATCGGGAGAGTGTCGAGAGGAACAGTTCCTCGACCAGTTCCTCATCGGTCAACTTCGAGCTTGCCAGCTTCGCGACCCGGCCGTCGCGGTCGGTGAACTTCGCCAACACGGTCGCATCGGTCATGCGGAAGAGAATCTGCGGCAGAGCCGGTTCCATCGCGCGCTCACAATCGCAAGCGGTTGTGCGCGGGGGTCGACCGAAGATTCGCAGCGCGTAAGCCACACTGCTATTCAGACGGCTGGACCCGATCTCGACCATCTTGGTGCCGGCCGGAGCCGCGTCCTGACCGACGAACCGTTCTTCCACACCCAGAGCCGTGTTGAGCACGTCCACCACCTGCTCCGCCATCATCGGGCGAATGTAGGCGTGTGAGAAGTTATTTTTATCGAACCTGTTCGTTTCGTTGGGCACGAAGCTGAGCTGGTAAGTGCGGCTCATCAGGA
>JAKEEV010000906.1 GCA_022616395.1 Planctomycetia bacterium
ACGTAGATGTTCTCGCCCTGGAACACGCCGTTAATCATGTCCCGCCAGCGGAGGAACGCGGATCGGCTCTGCGTGCCCTTGTCGCCCGGCTTGGCGATCTTGGCCGCGTACTTCACGCTCATCAGGACCACGACCACGGCCAACACCGCGATGAACACCCTCCGCGCGCGCTGCGGATTGGCCGCGTGGAGAGCGAGAAGTCGGGTCGCCAGCAATCGGGGGAACGACAACAGTCGCACGAGCGCCTCCTGCGCATCAGTAAGGATGAAGCGAGATGATGACCGGAGGTTAGCGAAGGGTCAACCCGAAGCGGTTTTGAGTGTGGTCCGCGAGCGACAAGGTGAACCCCGCCCGCAAGGGCGGCGGGTCTGCTTCACGGGTCGCGCCTGGACACAACTCCGCAATGGATACTCGCCGACGCTGAGTAAATGGCGTGGATCGCGGGCGGGTCGTGCTCGCGTGTGACGATGCGATGAACGATGTAGCGTCCCTGACCGTTACCACTCCGGAATACCGTGGGCTGGTTGAAGGGGAAATCCGTCTGATAGGGTGAGTACAGGGGAAGCAGTTCCTCGGGCGGGTTTCGAGGTGGACCGAGCATCGCCCGGCGAACATCGCCCGTGAAACCCAGCGAAACCCATTCCAGATCGTTGATGACGAACCGCGCGCGGGTCTTCGTCGCCAGTTCCGCCATGACCTTCTGCCGTCCATCCGCCCCGATGGACATCGCGGTGAACACGTGCATGAAGCGGATGCCCGGATCGACGTCCATCATCAGGTAAACCGCATGTGGCGAATCGAACCACGCGATCACCTCGCCATCCGTCACGCCCTGACCGCGGAGGAACTCGGCCACTTCCGCGAGTTCCTCCCAACTGATGACCGCTTCGTGGAGTGGGTGGAGTCGCAACTTGTCCCACAAAGCATATCGCTCCGCGTCGGTCAGATCGGTTCGCCAGCAAGTCGGCCACAGTGCCACGCGATCCATGTTGGTGATCGGGTGGCGGTAGATGTACTGGGTGCGAGTTTGCTCCTCCATCGTTTCCAGATGCTGCTTCATGTCCGGGTTACTATCGGCGATGATCCACCAACCGCTTGTCACAAACGCCCAGAGGATGACCAGCGCTGACCACGCCCAGCGGTGTGAGGCCCAGATACCGAGCATCAGAAGCGTTTCGGTCATGTGGACGTACTGGAATCCGCGCTGAATGAAAAACGCTTGCCCGGCCCAGACCAGATACAGCCCGCCCATCACTCCTCGAACAAACCGCGCATCGGCACTCGCTTGCTTGTCCCACAACCAACCTGGGAGCCAGCGGCCAACGGGTCCGCCTTGTGTGGCGGAAGTCGCGGACGTTCGGCTTGCCCACGGAGCAGCATCCAGCACTGAAAGAAGCGCCAGCGGAACCGTTGGTATCAACCACAGGCTCCAAGGCGGATACCAGTTGAGCTGCAACCTCATCCGATCATCGAGTTCGGTCCACGCCATTTGCAGGTAGTTCGGATTCCAGTTGGTGAACACATCGATGAACGGCCCCCACGCGCCGGAGCCAACGAGCCAGCCGAGACCGGCCAGCCCGACGATCAGCCCGCCGAGCAGATTGCCGAGCAGGTCCGAGCCGACCGCGCGCCACGGTCGAGGATGTTCGCTCGCCAGTCGGCGAACGGTCAGCACCCAGACCGCCGATGCCATGAGAACGATGTGCGGCTTCACCCACACCGCGGCTCCCCAGAGCAAGCCTTCAAGAAGTGATCGTCTGAAGCAAACACCGGCAGGGACTTCGCCTGTCGGTTTCTCCGCGCTAATGGTTCGGCGCACGCGAAGCGCGACCGCTGCCAGTCCCGGAAGGGCCATCCAGGTATCGCGCTGGGCGTGGGCCATTTCCACTGTGAACGGATAGAGCATCGCAGCTCCAGCGAACGCCCACCAGCGCGCTGCGAGTGTCGCTCCTCCCCACTTCGCCAATCGGTCGATCAGGAGCACGACCCCAAGCACGATCAGCACATCGACCACGCGCACAGCGAACGTGCTGGGACCAAATACCCACTGAATGGCAGTGATGACCCACACGAAACCCGGCAAGTTCGTGTCGAACACGCCCTGGTAGTGAACGCCGCCGTTGAGCATGTTGCGGGCGGCCATCTGGTAAAGCGTGATGTCGCACCACGGCGGCGACCGCAGGAATAGCGGCAGCCCGACGACCAGCGCGATGGCTGTTACCGCTCGCGGGAGCCACACCGATCGCCAGAGTGTGCAACAAGAGGTGGGCATATCGCCAAATGCAAACGATTACATGCCGCGAGAGGCCGGTTCGATTCCGCTGGATTTGCTTCGCAATCTCGCGGCTCAATCTCGCGCGCAATCGTGCGCATTTACCGTAGGTGGATGAACACGGGTGAACATCAAATCAGCGTTGCCAGCATATCAAGCAACACCTTCACCCGCCAGACACCCAGAGGAGGAGGCACCCGTGTGCCGTTCTTCAAAAGACACAAAAGCAACAGCACCCTGCGAATGCCTAGAGACTGTTTCAAAAGCGGCCGGGGTTGGTTAACTATACAAAAGTAACTTACTGGACGGATTTTTGCTGTCTAGTAATGGTAGATTGCCAGAGGGTGTGTGTGGCAATCTTGGCTATCTGGCAATCTA
>JAKEEV010000119.1 GCA_022616395.1 Planctomycetia bacterium
CCGAACATCACCGGCAAAGTTGTCGGAATCGCGAAGGATAACAAGTCGATCACGTTAGAAGTACCGCCCACGAGGCGCGGAGAGGCAGCGAAGAAGCTCGACGTGAAGCTCAGTGAGAAGACAACCCTGGCGTTCTCCAATGTCGGTGTCGACGCGGCCAAACTCACCGAGGGGCAACAAGCACGTGTGTGGCTTGAAGAGGGATCGAAGGACACGGCCGCGAAACTGGATCTCAAGGGCGTGGTGCCCGAACGCTGGACGGTGATAACCGGCAAGGTGGTTTCGGTGGCGAAGGATGGAACTACGATCACCATCGAACAGCCGATGACCATTCGCGGGGGAGAACCGAAGCGCATCGAGATCAAGCTTTCGCCGAAAACGAAGATCGCGTTCAACGGAGTCGGCCCGGATGAGGCGAAATTGGTCGCGGGGCTTGAGGCGATGATCCGCGTGCTGGAAGGCGCGAAGGACACCGCGGCTCAAGCAACCTTCTCCAAGCCCGGTACTCGCGTGCGGTGAAACGTAGGACAGGCTTCCAGCCTGTCTCCTTCTGTAGGACAGGCATCTTGCCTGTCTGAAGTAATGACAGGCAAGATGCCTGTCCTACTCTTTCACTTCGCGATCAACTCTAACCGGTAGGCGGTTGGGCCTCCGTTGGGAGCGCCGTCAGAGACCAGCACGAATTCGTATGCGCCCGACTTCTCCAGAACCGCGAAGCCTTCGGGCTTCTGGCCCGCGGGGACCGGAAGTTCGCACAACAGCACACATGAGCCGGCCGGGTCCGCGCCCGGCAGGCAATCGCCTCCGTTCCAGTGGTAAATCTGAAACGAACCCGGCCCGTCTCCCATCGGCCCCGCGAGAATCAGAAAGCCGTCACTCACCGCGGCCATCGCGCGGATTCCTCGACCTTCCAGATTCACGAACAGCACATCACCCTTCGATTTGCCGAATCGTGTGACCAGAACCGGAACGAAGTTTCCGCGCAGCACCGGTCCGCGAAAGCCGATATAGAGTTGCTTTCCGCGAATCGCCAGTCCCTCGATGTCGATGCCGTTCTCCTTGCTGGGCAGATTCGCGAACGGCGCGAGTACGCGATTATTCGTGATCGCGCGGCGCAAGCTCGATGTCTTCAATCCGCTCCCTCGGCCGTTCGTTTTCAGTTTGAAGCGTATCAGCACATCTCGCTCGGGAGCTTTCTTGATCGCGGTCATCTTCGCCCGAGCGTCGGCATACGGAGCATCCGGCGCGGGCAACTGACGCACACGCGAGTGCGACCCGACCACATACACCACATCGTCATCCGCGGCGACCGCTTCCAGATCGAGTTCGTCCTTCTTGCGGCCGAGGCGAATCGTGCCCACCGACGCGAAGCCGCTCCCCTCCGCGCGCAAGACTTCCACTTGCGCCGTCTCGTCAGAGACGAGCAAGACGTAACCGTGAACGAACGCGATCCCGCTGACGTTTTTGGGATCGGGCAAAGACGCGGAGAACGGGATCGGGCCGAGCATCGTCAGCCGGCCGGCCGGCGCGGACATGGGCAAACCCTCGCGAGTATCGGTGCGGCGATCTTACACCGATTCACGCGTTTGGCGATAGCCCAGACCCTTGAATGACCATCATTCTCCGCCTCTGGCACCCTACAAACTTATCGCACATCATCTCAGTCGGAGATATTCCGCAGG
>JAKEEV010000907.1 GCA_022616395.1 Planctomycetia bacterium
CCAGAGAACTGTTCCGTCCGGGGCGAGGATCGCCAGTCCCTTCTCGATGTGTCCGATGATAAGCTCGTCGCGCCGGAAGCGGTCAAGCATGTTGGCGACGACATCCGGAGCCGCGACCACCGCGGAAAAGCCGCCTTCGTGAAGTCGGCGAGCGATTTCGGCCGGGTCAGGAGACACCGGTTCTACATCGGCGGCCGTGGCCAGCGCGCCATCGAGCGGCCCGGCCGACGGGCCAATCATGAGTAGTCGGGGTCGATCCGTCACGACTCCTCCGAAACATGGTAACCAACATCCAATTATATCCGGCAAACGAAGAATCCCACAAGCGCCTGGAGTCGGTTACACTTGCCCTCAGAGGTGAACGATGGCGGTGACTTCGGCCACGCTGCTCGAACGGCTGCGCAATCCGCGAGACGCGGACGCCTGGAACCGGCTCGTCGAGTTATATGCTCCGCTGATTCGCAACTGGGCCGAGCGGCTCAACGTGCGCGGAGCCGATGCCGACGATCTAGTTCAAGAGGTCATGGCGGTTGTGGTGCGCAGGTTCCCGGAGTTCGTTCATCCAGAAAACCCCGGCGCGTTTCGCGGATGGTTGCGGGCCATCGCGGTCAACTGTGCCCGAAGTGCGTGGAAAAGTCGCAAGATGCACCCCACCGCCCCCGGTGGAACGGAATTCGGAAGCTATCTTGCGCGTCTCGAAGACCCGGCCGACGATCTGGCCGTTGCGTGGGACCGCGAACACGATCTGCACGTCACCCGGCGGCTGCTCGACCGCATCAAGCCCGACTTTGAAGAGAAAAGCTGGAATCTCTTCCGCCGATTCGTCCTCGATGGCCTCTCCGCGGAGGAAGTAGCGGCCGAAGTCGGCACCACGCCCAACGCGGTCTACATCGCCAAGTCCCGCGTGCTGGCCCGATTGCGGGAAGAAGCCGGCGGGCTGTTGGGTTGAGTTGGCCCTGATTACAGGTCGTTTATCGGAGCCGCGACCGTGAGGGAGCGATGCTGAAATCGGAGCCGCGACCGTCAGGGAGCGCGTAACCAAGATCGCTCCCCGACGGTCGCGCCTCTGAAAGGCAGTTCTCGTTGAAGACAAATCTTCGGCCTTCGGCGAATCCCGGAAGCCACCCGAAGGGTAACACAACACGAAACCCGGAATGTTAAACGAGAATCCGAGACAGATTCCGCCCTTTTCGTGCCATCATTCCTACTGAGAGTGTTTACCGCCCACCCAGAGCGAATCACCAATGGCTGTTGCTGTGTGCCCCAATTCGGAAACCCTCGCCGCATTCGCGCGCGGAGACTTGCCGCCCGCTGAACTGGCTTGCGTCGCGGAGCATATCGGCGCATGCCCCGCGTGTGCTGGCGCGCTGAAGGTGGTGCCCGAAGATTCGCTCGCGGCTATGGCGCGCGCCGCGGTCGCTGCTCCTTCGATCTCTCCGCAAGCTCCAACGGGCGACCTTCCACCTCCTCCTCGCGTGCAGGCCATTCCCCCCGGCTTCGTCGATCACACGCGCTACCGCATCATCAGCGAACTCGGTTCTGGCGGCATGGGCACGGTCTACAAGGCCGAAGACTTGCTCATGGGCCGCATCATCGCGTTGAAGGTGGTTTCTTCGCACCTCACCGCGAAGGCCAGCGCGGTTGCTCGCTTCCGCAAGGAAATCCAGGCCGCGGCCAAGTTACAGCACCCCAACATCATCGTCGCCCACGACGCGGGCGAGGCGGGAGGAAGTCACTTTCTCGTGATGGAGTTTGTCGAAGGAGTCAGTCTCGACCGATTGGTGAACAAGAAAGGGCCGCTCGCGATACCGATGGCCTGCCAGTTTACGCGACAGGCCGCGCTCGGTCTTCAGCACGCGGCCGACAAGGGAATGGTTCACCGAGACATCAAGCCGCAGAACTTGATGGTCACGCGCAAGGGGCAGGTGAAGATTCTCGACTTCGGCCTTGCTCGCTTTGCTCACACCGAAGACCAAGAGCAAGCCGGCTCGAAACTTCCCTTCGGAGCGGCGAAAGCGCCGGTCGATGGCCTGACCAACCCGAACCTGCTGCTCGGCACGCCCGATTATCTCTCGCCCGAACAAGCGAAGAACTCGCACGATGTGGACGCCCGCAGCGATATTTATTCGCTCGGCTGCACGCTCTACTTCCTGCTGACCGCGCGCCAGCCATTCGCTTCAGCCGAAAGTCTCATTGACAAGCTTGTCGCTCACACACAGGAAGAACCTCCTCCAATTCGTTCGCTGCGCGCTGAGGTGCCCGAAGGACTCGCGGACGTGATTGCCAAGATGATGGCGAAGTCGCCCGACGAGCGTTATCAGTCCGCGTCCGAAGTGGCTTCCGCGCTGCAACCATTCACGAAAGCAGATTCCGCGAAGGAAGCCGCGGGCTTTGAAGTGATTGATGCGGTGGTGATCGCGCCGGCTCCGGCGCTGGTGGCAACGCCGGTGATGACGCCTGTTGGCACTCCCGCTGCGGCCAATCCGCTCGCATTCGACACGGACCCAGCGCGGGGGAATTACACTCTTCAGGAAACACCCAAACCCAAGAAAAAGAAGAAGGCGAAGAAGGCGAGTTGGTGGAAGCGCAGGAAGTGGGCCATTGCCGGTGGAGTCGCGGCTCTGGCTCTACTCATCGGGATCGCCATCGCCGCGGGCGGAAGAGGCAACAAGACGACCGGGAACCCCGACCCGAACACAAACACAAAGACAAACCCACTGGTCAACACCCCGGAGAAACAGAACCCGCCCGACAAGATAAACAAGGGGAACCCGAGCAAGGGGAATCCGTGGAATCCTCCGCTGGTCATTTCGCCGGGCAAAGATCTGAAGGTGCTTTACGTGCTGCCAAGCGAGGGCGTCTGGCTGGCGGATTATCTGCCCGTTCGCGAACGACTGAAGGAAAAGGGCATCCGGGTGGTAACCGCCTCGACCGATGGCGGTGTCTCCAAGCCGTGGCCGCGCGAGGATAACAAGGGAGAGTCAGTACCGATTGACGTGCAATTCACCGAGGATCTGGATACGAAAGATTTCGCGGCCATCATCTTCTGCGGATACAAGTCTGATGAGTACATGTTCGGTAAGGGCGCGCTTGCGGCGAAAAATGTGATCAAGACCATGCAGAGTGACGGCAAGGTGATTGCCGGAATCTGCGTTGGTCAAGGACCGCTGGTCGCGCACGGTGTCCTTCGTGGCAAGCGCGCAGCCAACTGCCCGCAACTGAACCGCGAACGGCCGGGCATCACCGGACCATCTTCCGGCATCATCTGGGAAGACAAGGGCTGGATGGTGGATAGCAAGATCGTGACCGCCTCTGGCCCCGCCGACGCCAAGGACTTCGCCGACGCCCTCATCACGTCGTTGAAGGCAAACTGAGATGGAATCGTCTTCAGCCCCTCACCCGCCGCTTATCGCGAAGCACTAGCTTCGCGATAAGCGGCGGGTGAGGGGTCTTCTCTTCCTTTCCTACCCACCGACTGAGCATTTCTCCAGAGTACCAACGCTCGCCAGAGCAGCCCGTTGACCCGCACGCCTCGGTGCCGTAGCCTCGGTGCATTTGTTCCTTCGCCTCACCGGAGTTACCCCATGCTCTCCCGTCGCGCTTTCCTTCTTCTCATTCCGCTTGCTCTGATCCCAGCGCTCGCGCCCGCGCAGCCGCCGGTTGCCAACCCGGACAAGCTCGCCGCCATCAAGCCCGCGATGCAGAAGTTCGTGGACTCCGGCGACATCTCCGGCGCGGTCACCGTCGTCGGTCGAAAGGACGGCGTGATTGCTTACGACACGATCGGTCAGCGCGACATCGCTGCCAAGCAACCGATGACCAAGGACACCCTCTTCCGCATCGCGTCGATGACCAAGCCCATCACCGCCATCGGAATCATGATTCTCTTCGACGAAGGCAAACTCAACCCGGATGACGATGTGTCGAAACACTTGCCGGAGTTCACCGGGCAAATGCTTCTGATTCCGGCCACTCCCCCAACGGCGACTTCTCCAGCCATGCCCATTACACTTCAGAAGCCCAAACGCGCGGTGAAGCTCCGCGATCTTCTCACTCACACCAGCGGGGTCGCCAACTATCCGGTTGGCGTGAACGATGTGTACACGAAACGCAACCGCACGCTGGCTGAAACGACTCTCGCCACCGCGATTCAACCGCTCACATTCGAGCCGGGAACGAAGTGGAGCTACTCCAATCCCGGAATGGACACGCTCGGCCGCGTCATCGAAGTTATCAGCGGAGAGAGTTACGAGAACTTCCTGAAGAAGCGAGTTTTCGAGCCGCTGGGGATGAAGGACACCGTGTTCTACCCGACGAAGGAACAGTTCGGGCGCCTGGCGGTCACTTACAACAAGGGCAAGGCAAAAGATGCCGCGCTGACCGCCAACCCCAACACGCTCATCGCTCTGACCGAAAGCCCGAAGCATCCGATCCCGGCCGGCGGGCTGTTCTCGACCGGCGACGACCTCGCGAAGCTCTACCGCATGATGCTCAACAAGGGCGAACTCGGCGGCAAGCGCATCCTTAGCGAGAAGGCTGTCGCGATGATGACGAAGGTGCAGACGGGCAACATCAAGACGGGCTTCGTGGAAGGAATGGGCTACGGCTACGGCTGGGCGGTGGTGCGTGAACCGAAGGGAGTGACCGGGTCGCTTTCGGCGGGTTCATTCGGTCATGGAGGCGCGTTCGGCACGCAGGGCTGGCTCGACCCGAAGCAGGATGTGTTCGTGGTGCTGCTTATTCAGCGCACCGGGCTTCCCAATGGCGATGCCTCCGCGATGCGTCAGACGCTGCAAGATCTGGCAGTCGGGGCGCTGAAGAAGTAACCATTCTTGGCGAACCGCGAATGTGAATGAGCGGGTGTTGAGTGAAGACACCCGCTCATTCACATTCGCGGTTCGCCAAAACCTCTGGTGAAAGCTCAGGGTTCGCCTGTAAGGTAGTGTCTGAGTTTGGCTTTTTGTAGCCGGCCTCTGTGAGGCCGGTCCGGGGTCGCAGACCCCGGCTACAGCAAACTCAGACACTACCGCCTGTAACACGTTGTCGCCTTTTGGTGGCGGTCGTGATAAACTGTCGGCGGCAGATTGTGCGCGTATGGATCGTTCCGAGGGTGTGCAGATGTCCATGCTCATTCGGCTCACCGGGTTGCTTGGTCTTTTCCTGGTTACATCCGCGCCGGTCGCTCAGGCCGCGACGCAAAAGGAGATCGACCGGGCGATCAAGGGAGGAACCGACGCGCTCAAGGCGAAGTATTCCAAGGGAGGAGCCGGAGTTGGAGTCGGTGGGGGCGAAGCGAATCAATACGGCATCGGAGGTGCCTGTTTGGCCGGGCTTGCTCTGTTGGAAGCCAACATCCCCGCCAACGATCCGGCCGTCAAGACCATCACCGCCATCATCCGGGACGCCTCGTACTCGCAGGCCAGCACTTACCAAATCGCTCTGTGTTTGCTTTACCTCGACCGACTCGGCGACGCGAATGATGTGCCTCTGATTCAGATGCTCGCGGTGCGACTCCTGGCCGGGCAAACTCTTCAGGGTGGGTGGGGTTACCAGTGTATCTCGCCTGTTTCCGGGGAGGACTCGAAGCGACTGCGCGCGATGAAGGCAAACCAACCGGCCGGCTCGCTTCACCCGGAGATCAAGCAGTATGCCGAGGCTCTGGGCAAGGCTCGAGCCGGTTCCAACACCGTGGTGAGTAACGACGACAACTCGAACACGCAGTTCGCCGTGATCGGTGTGTGGGCGGCTCGTAAGCACGGCATCCCAAACGACTGGATGGAAGACGCCCTGATTCGGATTGAGAAACGGTACATGGCTACCCAGGATGCGCGGACGGGGAACTGGCCGTATTCCGGCCCTGCTCCGGGAGCTGCGGCCCCTCAGATGCCCGGCGGAAGCCCCTCGATGTATTGTGCGGGGCTGATCGGTATGGCGACGAGTATTGCCCGCCGCGAGGAGCGCAGGAAGCCCGATCCACCGCCGGCCGGGAAGGGCGACAAACCACCACCGAAGTCGGATTCCAAGTTCGGAGACCCGTTTGGCAACCCCGGAGGCAAGGAACCGGCCAAGAAGCCGCCCGCGCGCCCGGCTGACGCCCGCGACCTCGTTGTGCAACGCGCCTTCGCCGGTCTGGGGCTGACGATGGTTGACCAGATTCGGACCAGCGGCAGTTTGCTCGCCGGCGGCAACGGCGGGCATGGCACCGGCGATCTGTATTTCCTCTGGTCGCTCGAACGTGTCGGCGTGATTTATGGCGTGGACAAGATCGGCGGCCTCGACTGGTACGACATCGGTTCGACAGCCATCGTTCGCACACAGGGCGCTGACGGCACCTGGGGGAGGGGCGGTTACGGCACGGAGGTGAACACCGCGTTCGCCGTCCTGTTCCTGTGCAAGTCGAACCTCGCTCGCGACCTCTCCAGTAAGGTGCAACGCGATCCAACCAGCACCGAAATGCGCGCGGGCACCGGCCCTTCGGCCATCGAAGTGCTTCCCAACAGACCCACAACGCCCATCAAGCCGGCTCCGGTGTTGACCCTGCCCAATCCAACCAACGATGAGTCCGTCACGATGGCGTCGAACCTGCTCAAGGCCAACGGAGACGACTGGAAGAAGCTCCTGACCTCACTTCGAGACACGAAGGGTGAGAAGTACACGCGTGCGCTTGTGCTTGCAACTCCCCACCTGGAGGGCGACCGCAAGAACTCCGCGCGCGAAGCGCTCGCGGAGCGCCTTTGCCGCATGACACCCGACACACTCCGCGCCATGCTCAAGGCCAAAGAAGCCGAACTGCGTCGGGCGGCAGCTCTGGCGTGCGCGATGAAGGACGACAAGGACCACATCCCCGACCTCATCGAAATGCTGACCGATGAGGATGATTCCGTGGTGCGGGCCGCGAAGGCCGGGTTAAAGAGCCTCACGGGCAAAGACTTCGGCCCCGCGTTGGGCGCTTCATCCGGTCAGAAGGCACTCGCCGCGGCCGCCTGGCGCGAGTGGTACGCTAAAGAGAAGAAGTAGGACAGGCTAGACACCTGTCACTGGAGTACAGGCATCGTGTCTGTCGAAGTAAGACAGACATGATGCCTGTCGTTACTTCTGACAGGCAAGATGCCTGTCCTACTTATCACGGAGCCGCACATATGGGAATGGAAGACTACACCCGGCATCAGCAGGGGATCATCAAGCGGTATTACGAGAACATCGACCAGGTCGCGTGGCAGCGGCTCTCGGAATTGGTGGGCGAACTGTATCTTGCCAGTGGCAAGAAGCTCGAGAAGCTCTGGGCATCGGCCGCGAACTTCATGAAGAAGCTGGAAGTTCCTCAAGCACGCATCGACAGCATCGTCGAGAAGCGGGACGTGGAGATGCTCGCGAAGCTCGTGAAGGAACTGATGAGTAAGGAGTAACACCGCCACTCTCGCCCTGCGGACCCAAGCGACCACCGCTACTGCTACTTGGGACGGGGAAGAATCTCAACATCAATGGAGGTCACATTTAGTTGCACCTCGGCGTCGGCGTTTCTGGAATCACGTCCGACCATCAGAAAGGTACAAAGCCGACACTCCGAGGGCTTCTTGGCGGTGAACTTGAGCTTCTGGACAATGCTCTGGTCCGCCTGTCCGGGAAAGTCGGTGACGGTGGTTTGGCCATTGACGCTACAGACCATCGCCGCGGTCGCGCCCTCGGTGGCAACAACGTAACCCTGGACGATGAACTCGATCTCCACCCGCTCTTCGTCGCCTTCAAGCGGCAGGGTCTGAGAAAACACCCGCGTGGAGGTTGCCACCGGTGACTTGCCCCCACCGACTTTGGCCTGCAATTCGGAGAACGTAAACGTCAGTGCTCGTTTGTCGTCAGAAACCGCCAGATCGAAATGCTCCTTACTTTGAGCCGGGATTTGACCAAATTGAAGCATTGCTACCTCCTAAGGGATTCGGTGCCATCGTCTTGTCCGAAAGACGGCAAGCAAACGAACGGTCCCTACTGTCCCTCTGTTTGTGCCAGTCCTGATCACGATGGATTACCAGATGTGCTCTGATCGGAGGCATTCGCATGACGCCTCACGACCGAGCTTCACCTGTGGGCCGGAGAACTGACCGACCTACACGGACAAACGATGGGCCAACAAAAAGCGGACAGGGGATTGGTCAGGGGCAGCTTGGTTCGGCCTCAGATAGCCTCGGTGCCGAACCCCTCCTCGCACGACCGGACGCGCTGCAACCCAGGCATGATAACGCCCAAGCATGGCGAGCAGTAGCGGATCGGATCGTACTTGTCCGGCTCGCGTGGCGTGGCACCGCACGCCGGGCAAAACGCCGCCGACCCGACCCAGCGGCCCGAGTCACGGAGCGGCAACTCGGCGAGTTGCTCCACTTGCCGTTCCAATTCGTCGATCGCGGCAGGCAGGTGTGACGCGTCGGCGAACCGTTCGCTGGCGAGCCACCGCAGCGCCGCGAACGCTGGCCGAATGTTCTCCAGTCGGAACCGCCGTCCCCGCGTGTCGGTCAGCGTCATCCGCTTGCAGTCTTCAAGAATGAAGTCGAGCTGCGTGGACGCGGCGAATACGGACGGCGTTCGGGGATGGTCAAGGTCGAGCATTCCGCGCCCTCCGCCTTCCTCGACTAACTTGGAATTGGTTTGCGCTGATGAGAACATGCTCATTGCGCGTGGCGCAAACTAAGACTGGCAAAACCCGTGTTCGATTGCGCCACGCGCAAACTCACACGGTA
>JAKEEV010000908.1 GCA_022616395.1 Planctomycetia bacterium
CGTCACCCAGGTCGACGTGCATCCGCCCACGATCGTCGTGTTCGTCAATGATCCCGAGCTGTTCTCCGAAGCGTACCGGCGGTACCTCGCGGCGCGTTTTCGCGAGATGGGTCTGTTCAACGAAGTGGCGATCAAGATCTACTTCAAGGGCCGCCATCCGAGCGCGGCCGAACCCACCACGACGTGAGCGCTCCAACCACGAAGAAAAAACAACGGCCGCCCGATCACGAGCGGCCGTCATGCTGGGAGCATCGACATCGACCCGGTTCATTCGAACCAGGAACTCTCCTTCCCGCACCTTGACACAGGTGGCACGAGTTTGCTCCCCTCAGAAGGATCAGAACCAATTACAGGCCAGGCAGCCGGCGGGGAGCCAGAACCTTGCTCGAACCCGCAACGCTGATCTTCTTGTCGAGCTTGCGTGGGAACTGCTTCATCGTCGAACCGTTGCCCTGGGCAATCTTGCCGATGCGGGCCGGGAAATGACGGATACCGGTGCCGGTTCCACCTGCGAGCGCGCTGTTGCTACCAACGACACCAGTCACCAGGACGACCAGAGCGAGGGCTGCAGTCTTCAACATGTGAGTTCTCCTTGAGTCCCTTGATTGACATCTGAATCTAGGTCCACTCTCCGCTTGCGTGAGTCTTTGCTCACCTCACACCCTGAGAAGCGGCAGCCGATTGGCGGCGGCACGGCAAAAATCTCTTCCATCGCTCGCGGGCGAGTTCGCAGGCGGTCATCGACCATCGTGCGACGAACGCAATGCAAACGAACGCAAACGGCCGCTCCACGAGGGAGCGGCCGTTCGATCGTCTGGTCCGTCTGGGTGAGCCCGGCGCTGTTCTTCAGGAACTCAAGATCAAGTGCTCACCATGACCGAGCGATTAGAGACCCGGCAGGCGACGGGGAGCCAGAACCTTGCTCGAACCCGCAACGCCGACCTTCTTGTCGAGCTTGCGCGGGAAGTGCTTCATCTTGGCGCCATCCGAGCCCTTGCCGATCGTGCCGATACGGGAGGGGAAACGCTTCATGCCAGTTTCACCGGCGAACGCGGTGCTGCCGACCACACCACCCATCAGAACGACCAGGGCGAGAGCAGTAATCTTCAACATGTGAGTTCTCCTTGAGTCCCTTGATTGACATCTTCAAAATCTTTGGTCCACTCTCCACTCGCGCGAGGTTTTGACTCACCTCAGCGCACACTCTCAGAAGCCGCAGTCGATCGGCTGGAACCCAGCAAAAAAATCTCTTCTTGGTGCTCGCCGAAGACTGGTGCCCA
>JAKEEV010000909.1 GCA_022616395.1 Planctomycetia bacterium
AACCGCTGCCGGGGTGAAGTGCGTGTGAGAGCAGGAAACGACGCGGCGGAGGGCAGTCACCCTCCGCCGTTCGCGTTCTCGCAGTGTTTACTTCCTGACCTTGTGTGTGGAAGGCTCACGGCACCGCCGGTCCGCCCGGCGGCGGGGCCGCCGCGGAAGTACGACCGGCGGGCTTGACCCAGCACGCGGCGGCCCCGCCGCCGGGCGGACCGAAAGCGGTGCTGGAACAGCCTTCCTCACGACGCACGGCAAGGCAAGCGCTCGGACGACGCAACATCATCCTGTCGCAAAGCGACGAGCTAAACACATCCGCGAGAACGAAGTAGAAACTAACCCGGTTCGTGCAGTTAAACAAGCTGCGCAGGGTCGAAAGCGATCTCGCGCTTCGCATTTTCGCTCTGGCCCTTGCGACAACTTCCCCGCACGCTTATATCATCTCTTTCCTTCAGCTACCACTGCTTCAACCGAGCGTTGCATGGCGGGTACGTCTCTTCCTGTGCTTCAACCACCCCAACGATCCTTCGGCGAAACTTCCCGACGCGACAACTGGTGGCTTCAGCCGCTATTGGTGTTCATTGGCCTGGGCGCGTTCGTTGTGTACTCCACCTGGGCCGCGCTTCAGGGTCAGCACTACACGCACGGTCCATACCTGTCTCCGTTCTACTCGCCGGAACTGTGGGGCAACTCTCCTCACGCGTGGTTCGGCACGCTTCCGAGTTGGTGGCCCGCGTGGTTGCCGTATTCGCCAGCGTTACTCATTCTGTGGGCGCCCGCGGGCTTCCGACTCACCTGCTACTACTATCGCGGGGCTTATTACAAGGCGTTCTGGGCCGATCCGCCCAACTGCGCCGTTGGCGAACCGCGCAAGGGCTACATCGGCGAAAGCAACTGGCCGCTACGCATCATGAACATTCACCGCTACTTCCTCTACATCGCGATCCTGTTCATCTTCATGCTCGGCTACGACGCGATCAAATCGTTCTGGTTCAGCGACGGCTTCGGCATCGGCATTGGCTCGTTGGTGCTAACGCTGAACGTGATTTTGCTCGCGGGCTACACGTTCGGCTGTCACTCGCTTCGGCATCTGGTCGGTGGTGGCCGCGACTGCATCAGTGATTCGCCGATGTGCCAGAAGATGTATCGGGGGTGCAGCGCGCTGAACAAGCGACACATGCTCTGGGCGTGGACGAGCTTGGTGGGCGTGATGTTCGCCGATGTGTACGTGAGGCTCTGCTCAATGGGCCTGTGGAAGGACATCCGCATCATCTGAGCATGAGCGACCATGGCCAACGACAATGACATCGCCGATGATCTCATCTCTGGCAGCTTGAAGCGGTCGAAATCGTACCACGCGGACTACGGCGGCAAGACGTATAAAGAGATCAAGGAACTCGCGGCGTCAACGCCGCCTGACAAGAAGGCGCGGCAGATGAAAAAGCTCATCGATCAAGCGGAGCGTTTACGCGCGAAAGGGAAAGGGCGGCGATCATGACGGGCACCGGTGCGTTCACGAAAGGGTTAACAGAGATTCAGTCGCTTCTTGAAGTCGAGAAGTACGACCGCGCGCTGGAACGCCTCGAGAAACTGCGCGACGCATGGCCGGGAAACCCGCAACTGCTGATCGTCTGGTCGCGGCTCGTTCAGCTTCAAGACAACCCCACCCACACCCTCGCAGACGCGAAGCGGGCACTGCAACAGGCCATCGAACTTGACAAGCAGTCAGCCGCCGCTGCAATCGAACTCGGCTACTTCCTCGACAACGTCGAAGACAACGTGCAAGCGGCGACCAAGAGTTTCGCGCAAGGCATCGTGGCAGCGCGGCAACTCCTGATTGAAGGCTTGCTCGGACAGGCGCGCGCACTGATTCAACTCGACAAGCGTGAAGAGGCTGTGCGCTGCTTGGTTGAAGCGCACCAACTCGCCGACGCGGACCGCGCGGCGAAGAAGAACCCGTTCGCCGCGCGGATTGAAGAACTCCTCACCGAGTTAGGTCAGTTACAGTCGGCGTAAGAATCCATTGGTAGCGAGGCGCCACCACATAATCTCGGTTGGCAAATTCCATTCACGGCAGAACTGAGGTCACCATGCCCTTAGTGCGCACGTTAAGCGGCAAACCGATCTACGACGACTTGCGTCGTGCCTATGTCACGCTCGCCCAAACGTTCC
>JAKEEV010000910.1 GCA_022616395.1 Planctomycetia bacterium
CGAGGGTGCGGGAGCGCACTGAAACGCTCCCTCACCGACGCGGCTCCGAAAGTCACGACACGACCACGTTCACCAGTTTTCGCGGCACGACCTTTATCATCTTCACGGTCTTCCCGGCGATCTGGGCTTTCACCGTCTCGTCGCTCATCGCGGCTGCTTTGAGCGACTCGTCGTCGATCTCGGCGGGCACCTTCAGCCGGGCTTTCAGCTTGCCGTTCACTTGCACCGGCACTTCGATCTCATCGGGCTTTGCCAGTTCCGGGTCGAACTTCGGCCACGGTTCGTATGCCAGCGTGTTGGTGTGACCCAGAGCACGCCACAGTTCCTCCGCGATGTGCGGAGCGTAAGGTGCCAGGATCAGCACGAACGGCTCCAGCACGCTTCGCGGGCGGACTTCCAACTGCGTGACGTGGTTCACGAACTTCATCATTTCAGAAATCGCGGTGTTGAACCGTAGGAGTTCGGAATCCTCCGTTACTTTCTTGATGGTCTGGTGCAGCACGCGCAGCGTGTCTTTATCGGGCGTCACGTCCTTCACGGCCGGATGCAGCTTGAACTGTTCGCCCTCATCGACGATCAGTCTCCATGCGCGTGACAGGAAGCCGAAAACGCCCTTGATGCTCTTCGTATCCCAGGGTTTCACATCTTGGAGCGGCCCCATGAACATCTCGTAGAGTCGCAGGCTGTCGGCGCCGTACTCGCGGATGATGTCGTCGGGGTTCACCACGTTCCCACGGCTCTTGGACATCTTCTCGGCCTTCGTTGTCATCTCGATGGCCGTATCCTTCAGCTTCATCTTCCCTTTTGTCTTCTCAACCATCTCATCCGGCAGGTTGACCAGAGCGTCACCCTCCAGTGCTTTCACCTTCAGTACATAAGTGTCGGGTTTCTTCTCGTCCTCGGACTTCCGGTAGATCGCGACGATTCCCAGTTCCTTCAGACACTTGTCCTTGTGGGCTGCGTACACTTCCGGCGTGATGTGGTACTCGTATTCGCCCAAAATCATGCCCTGGTTGACCAGCCGCTGGAACGGTTCGGGGCACGGCAGATATCCGCGGTCGAACAACACCTTGTGCCAGAAGCGCGCGTACAAGAGGTGCAGAACTGCATGTTCGGCCCCGCCGACGTACAGATCGACCGGCAGCCAGTATTTCAGCTTCGCGGGATCGGCGAACTCGGCTCCGTTCTGCGGGTCGATGAAGCGCAGGAAGTACCAGCACGAACCAGCCCACTGAGGCATCGTGTTCGTTTCGCGCCTGTAGTTCTTTCCTCCAATGACCACGTTCACCCAGTCGGTTGCCTTCGACAGCGGGCCTTCGGGGGTGCCGGTGGGCTTGAAGTCTTCCAGCTCAGGCGGAACCAGCGGCAATCCGCTTGGAGACAGCGTGATTGTCTCGCCGCCCTCGCCGTGCAGAACCGGGAATGGTTCGCCCCAATACCGCTGCCTGCTGAACAGCCAGTCGCGCAGTTTGTAATTCACGCGCCGCGTGCCCAACTTTTTCTCCTCCAGCCACGCGATCATCTTCTGCTTGGCTTCCGCGACGTGCAGACCGTTCAGGAAGTCGCTGTTGATCGCGGGGCCGTCTTCCAGGTAAGCCTTGCCGGTCCAGTCTGCAGGTGGCTGCACTGTCCTGATGATCGGCAAGTTGTACACTTCGGCGAATTCCCAGTCGCGTTCGTCCTGACCGGGCACGGCCATGATCGCGCCGGTGCCGTAGGTCGCCAGCACATAGTCCGCGATCCAGATGGGAATCTTTTCGCCGTTGGCCGGGTTAATCGCATATGCCCCGGTGAACACGCCGGTCTTCTTCTTGGCGGTCTCGGTGCGCTCGAAGTCGCTCTTGCGAGCGGCTGCTTGCTGATACTCCTGCACCGCCTTCTTCTGTTCGGGCGTTGTGATCTTCGGCACCAGAGCGTGTTCGGGCGACAGCACCATGTAGGTCGCTCCGAACAGCGTGTCTGGGCGCGTGGTGAACACGGTGATGCGCGTCAACCAGTGCGTGTCGAACGCCTCATCAGCTCTCAAGTGTGCCATATCATCGAGCAGAAAGCTGACGTCCGCGCCTTCGCTCTTGCCGATCCAGTCGCGTTGCATCTTCTTGATGGACTCGGACCAGCCCAGCGGTTCCAGGTCGGCCAGCAGCCGCTCCGCGTAAGCGGTGATCCGCATCAGCCACTGGCGCAGAGGTCGGCGCTCGACCGGAAAGCCGCCAACTTCGGACTTCCCGTCGATGACTTCCTCGTTGGCCAGCACCGTACCCATCGCGGGGCACCAGTTCACCGGCACTTCCGCTTGATAAGCGAGGCGGTGGTCGTCCTGATACTTGCGAATCGCCGATTCGCCCTGCTTCCGCACATCGTCAGGAATCGGCAGCTCGGCAATCGGCCGGCCCTTCTGCTGAACCAGGTCGTACCACGTGTCGTAAATGGTCAGGAAGATCCATTGCGTCCACTTGAAGTACGCGGGATCAGTGGTATCGACCTCGCGATCCCAGTCGTAACTGAAACCCAGCGATTTGATTTGCCGGCGGAACGTCTTGATGTTCTCTTGCGTCGTGATGCTGGGATGCTTGCCAGTCCGGCGGGCGTATTCCTCCGCGGGCAGGCCGTAGGCGTCCCAGCCCATCGGATGCAGCACGTGGAGGCCGTTCATGCGCTTGAAGCG
>JAKEEV010000911.1 GCA_022616395.1 Planctomycetia bacterium
AGAATCGCGGTGGGCACGCTCTTGAGCGACACTTGCCTCATGAGTTCGCCGAAGCCCGGCATGAGTTTTTCGCACACCGCTTCGGTTGCTTCAGGGGTCACGTCGCGTTTGGCGGGTCCGGTGCCGCCGGTGGTGATGATGAGGCAACAGCCTTCGTCGTCGCACATGGCTTTGAGCGTGGCCTCGATCTGATCCTGCTCGTCGGGGATGAGAAGCGAGTGTGGCTGCCACTCGCAACTCAGCGCTTCGCGCAGGAACTCGATGATCGCTGGCCCGCCCTTGTCCACGTATTCTCCGCGGCTGGCCCGGTCAGAGACAGTGAGGATACCGATTCTCATGGCAAGTGTGAGTGTGAGTGTGAGTGCGAGTGAAAACACTGCGCGGACTGATCTTCTCCCACATCGGGGTTATATTACACGGGAGTGTGTGGAGTTCCTATCTTTGGATTTCACTCACACTCACACTCACACTCACACTTGACATGCGTACCTGGTCCTTCTCTTCCGCCGGTTCGCTGTTCTTTGGCCAGCACGCGGTCAAACACCACTTGCGCGATGCGTGCGAACGGCTCGGCGCGCGCCGAGCGTTCATCGTTACGGATGCGATTCTGGTAAAGGCCGGGTTGCTCGCGCAAACAACCGAACCGCTTTCGGCCGGCGGCGTGACATTCGGGCACTACGACAAGGTCACACCCGAACCGGCCGTGGAAGTGGTTCGCGAATGCATCGCGGAGGCTCGAAGCTTCAATCCGGACGTGATTATTGGTCTGGGCGGCGGGAGCAACATGGACACGGCGAAGCTCGTATCCATGATCCTCGCTCACGGCAAGGATCCACTCGATTACACAGGCGATTGCCGCGTGCCGGGACCGGTGAAGCCGCTGATTTGCATTCCCACGACAGCGGGAACTGGCTCCGAAGTCTCCGCGGCGGCCGTGTTCACCGACACCGCGCAGCACATCAAAGTAAGCTGCCTCAGTCCGTTTCTGCGACCGGCATTCGCGATTGTTGATCCAGTCTTCACGGTAAGTTGCCCGCCGAAAGTGACCGCCGATTCCGGCATTGATGCGCTCACGCACGCGATCGAAGCATTCTGCGCGGTGGATAACGACAAGTTCCCGCTACCGAGCGGCGAGAAGAGTGTCTATCAGGGGAAAAATCCGATGGCCGACGCGATGGCACAACACGCGATCATGCTGATCGGGAAGTTTCTTCGCCGCACGGTGAAGGATGGCAACGACCTCGAAGCGCGCGACGGAATGGCGCTGGCCGCAACGCTCGGCGGGCTGGCATTCTCGAATGCGGGCGTTGCTCTGGTTCACGCGATGGAGTATCCCGTCGGCGGTGCCGTTCACGTTTCGCACGGTGCCGGGAATGGACTTCTGCTGCCGTTCGTGATGCGGTTCAATCTGCCCTCCCGCGTCCTCCAGACGGCGATCATCGGCATGATTTTGGGAAGGATGTCGCCCACCGGACTGCCGGAAGCGAACGCCGAAGCAACAATCCACGACATCGAGCAACTCCGGCGTGACATCGGCATTCCGACACGTCTGCGCGACATCGGCGTGACCGAAGACATGCTGCCGGGCTTCGCCGCAAAAGCGTTCGCCATCAAGCGCCTGATGCGCGTCAACCCGCGAATGCCTCAGAGCGAGGACGAAATTCTCGGCATCTACCGAGCCGCGTTCTAAGCTTGGGGGCGATGCCCCCAACCCTCTCAGCACAGCCCTCCGCGTTCCGCCGACTGTTACTGGTGGCCGGGGCTGTCGTTGTCGTGATCGCGGGCGCTTCTCAGCTTGATCGGCTGTTTAGCGGCGGGCTAAACGCGCCGCTGGACTTCGCCGCGTTCTGGGCCGCCGGGCATCTCACGGTTCACGGCGAAAACCCCTACCACGGCGACCGACTTCAGGAAGCGCAAACCGCCGTGGGCTTGACTGACCTCGCGGTGATCGCGTGGAACCCGCCCTGGACACTGGCACTGCTCATGCCCTTCGGCGCGTTGCCGTTCCGGGCCGCACATGGCGTGTGGGTCGTGCTTCACCTCGGTTTAATGGCCACGTCCGCTGTGCTTTTGTGGCGTGCATTCGATGGAGTGAAGTGCCGGAGCTGGGTGGCTCTGGCAATCACGCTCACATTCGTCCCGACCGCGTTTTTGATCGGCAACGGACAACTCACGGCGTTCGTGCTGTTCGGCCTCGCGGGGTTCGCGCTTGCGTGTCGCGCGGAGCGTCCGTTCCTGGCTGGCGCGGCACTCGCGTTGTGCGCGACCAAGCCGCACCTGTTCGTTCCGCTTGGGGCGTGGATTCTGATCGCGGGGTGTCGAAGCGGGTTCGGTTGTCGCGTGCTGCTGGGTGCGATCACAGTTGGGTTGCTCCTCTGTGTTCCGCCAACGCTGGCCGTTCCGCATGTGTGGAGCGATTACATCACCGCTGTCACCGGCCCGGCCGATCCGCGCCTCCGCCCGCTTTCGGAATGGAAGCCGCCGCTGGTCGGCTGGTGGCTGCGGCAAGCTGTTCCCGGCACACCGTTTTGGGTGCAGTGGATTCCGATGGTGTTTGCGGCTGTCGCGGTGGCCGGATGGTGTCTGAAGAATCGCACGCGACTAACTCCTTCCGAATTGCTCACGCACCTTCCCTGGCTCGTTGGTCTGTCGCTCCTCGTCGCTCCTTACGGCGCGTGGCAACACGACCTCGTTCTTCTTCTGGTGCCGATACTCGCGGTCGCGGCTCGAATGGCGAACCCCCCTGACCGCCGGTCGGTCGCGATTGGCATTGCGTGGCTCGCGAGTGTCAACGCGGTGTCACTGGTGATGATGGTGAACAGCTCATCATCCGAGTGGTACGTCTGGTTCGCCCCGTGCGTGCTGCTTGGAACGGCGGTTCTTGGAAGACCCACCTCTCCATCCTCCTTCCCCTCCCGCAGGGAGGGGGAGAAACACACTGCGGATTGCGTTTTGCCTTCCGCTTCCAAAAGCGCCTCTTACTCCCCCCTCCCTGCAGGGAGGGGGGTTGGGGTGGGTCCGACACAATGATCCGCAATCTCCTTGCCCTTGTCGCGGTCGTGGCGCTTCTCGCGTGGTTCTGGAGTCGCGGGGAGCGGTTCCTCGATACCAACGGCCCGACGTTCGATGAACCAGTTCACCTCGCCGCCGGTTACTCGTACTGGACGACCGGTAACTTTCGACTGAACTCCGAACACCCTCCGCTGTTGAAACTCTTCTGGGCCGCGCCTCTCTTGTTCGGCGACCGGCCGCCATACCCACACGATGTTGCCTCCGCGACCAAAGATCACTGGCACATCGGGAATGCGTTTCTGTTTCATTCTGGGCGTCCTCCGCGTGAATTGCTCGACCCAGCTCGCCGCGTAAACCTCGCGCTCGGTTGTGGAGTGATTCTGCTCGCGGGCTGGTGGGCGTTCAGACTCTGGCAGTCGCGGCTCGCGGCTGTCGGTGCGTTCGCGTTCGCGGTTGCCGACCCGAACTTGCTCGCGCTCTCGTGTGTGCTGTCCACCGACATCGGTTTAACGCTCTTCGGGCTGCTCGCGTGTTACTTGCTGTGGGAATATGCCGCCGCTCCTTCGCGTGGGTTGCTCATTGCATCGGGAATCGCGCTCGGATTGGCACTCGGCGCGAAGTTCTCGGCGCTGGCGATTGTCGCGGGCCTGGGCGCGGCTGGACTGGTGTTCGTCCTGCGCGGAGGAAGACTCGCGCTGCCAGCGGATTCACCCTCTCCCCAACGGGGAGAGGGTGGCGGCGCTTCGCCGCCGGGTGAGGGGTCTTCTCTTCGTACTCGACTTGCACTCGCGCTCCCGCTCGCCTTCCGTCTCGGACTCATCGCGTTCGTCACGCTCGCGGCAACGTATGGCTTCATCCACTTCGATCAGTGGGGACGCGGGCTGAAGTTCCAGCTCACGCGAGCCGAGCACGGCGACGGCGTGATGTACTTCAACGGCGACTACTCGCGCTCGGGCTGGTATCGCTACTTCCTCGTGCTTCTACCTCTGAAACTGCCGCTTGGACTGCTCGCGGGCGTGCTTCTGGTGTGTGTCACGGGCCGGGTGGCTCGCGCTCCGCGAATTGCCTTCGTGGTTCTCCCCGCGGTGGTGTTCGTGCTGCTCGCTTCGTATTCGCGGGTGAATCTCGGCATTCGCGTCGTGCTGCCCGCCCTGCCCTTCTTGTATGTGCTTGCGGCGGGGCTTGCGTGTGGAGCGTGTTGTCGAGCTGCGGGAGTCGCGATGCTCGCGGTGTGCGTCGCGTGGGCGGGAATCTCCGCAATGCGAAGCGATCCGCATCCGATCTCGTACTTCAACGAACTGGCCGGCGGACCACGCGGTGGACTGCGCTTCGTGGCGGATTCCAACGTGGATTGGGGCCAGGGGCTGCCGCAGTTGAAAGCGTATCTCGACGCCAACGGGCCGGAGGTGATCTATCTCTCTTACTTCGGCACCGACCGACCGGAAGCTTACGGCATCCGCTACCGCGCGCTACCCACTTACGGGCGAGTCGGTGAACCCGGAGGCGAGGAGATTCCCGTCGATGCCCCTCGGTATGTGCTTGTGATAAGCGCGAATAACTTGCTCGGCATTTACCTCAACGACCGCGACTGCTTCGCGTGGCTGCGAACGCGCGAACCAACTGCAATCCTCGGCGGCTCCCTGTACGTCTTCGACCTGACCGGCGATCCCGAAGCGATCCGCCGAGTGCGGGCACTTCCCACCAAGTAAACTGTTCGCATGTCATCTCGTGTTCGCTCGACGCTGGTGCTTCTCGTCGGTGGCTCGGCCCTTGTGTTCGCCGCGGATGTTGTCGTGCGCACGCCGGGCTTTCTCGTTCCGCGTGATTTCCTCGAATACTGGGCCGCGGGGCGCGTGAACCTTCGCGGCGGCAACCCGTATCACCCCGACGAACTGCTCGCCGAACAGAAGCACGCCGACCCAACGCGCGAACACGCGGTGATGATGTGGAACCCGCCACCAGCGATTGGGCTCTACATGCCACTTGGAGCACTCCCCGCGCGATGGGCCACGCTCTTGTGGGTTGGGTTGCAACTGGCCGCAGTGTTCATCGCGTGCGATCTTCTGTGGCGAAGCTATTCTCAGTGTGGTCGGCACACTCCGTGTGCGGTGTCTTTAAGACCGCTGGCGGAGCGAGCGGACCACACTCAAAGCCACTCTTACCGCTGGCTCGCGTCAATCGTGGCGCTTTCCTTCGCTGGAACATGGTGGCTGGTCGCGTATGGGCAGAACACTGGATTGATGCTGCTCGGGCTGGCGGGTTTCTTGCACTTCACACAGAAAGATAAACCGCTTGCAGCCGGCGCGTGTGCTGCACTCACCGCGCTGAAGCCGCACCTGCTCGCGGTGTTCGGCGTGCTGCTCGTCGCGGACATACTCACTCGCCGCGAGCGATCCGCGCTCGCGTCCGGCATCACCTTTATCGTCGCGGCGCTCTGCATCGCGCTTGTCGCCAATCCGCTGGCGATCACGCAGTTCATCGAAGCGGCGCAACACCCGGCCGAAGGCGCGACACCACTTTCCGAGTGGTGGCTGCCGGTGCCGTCGTTCTGGCTGCGAATGGAGATCGCGCCGGGGCAATTCTGGATTCAGTTCATTCCCTGCGTGCTTGCGTGCGTTGGGTTTCTTGCGTATCGCTTCTGGAAAGAAAACGACTGGCACTGGCCGCGTGCGTTGCCGCTGGTCGTGGTCGTCTCGGTGCTGACGACGCCTTACGGCGGGTGGGTGTTCGATCTTCCGGTGCTGTTGGTCGCGGTGATCTGGGCCGCGGCTCGACTCGCCAGCGCGAAACAGTGGGCGCTGCTTACGCTCTTCGTGGTCGCGCAGTTCGCGATCACGGCCGCGTCGTTCGCGTGGCCCGGCGCGCTTCACGATTACTGGTGGGTCGCGCCTGCATCGCTCGCGCCATGTCTGCTTGTGTTGTGGGGAAGAGGAGCCACAGATCAACGCGGATGAGAGGCAAGATCAGAAAAGACAGAAGAGTGAATGGCCACAAAAAAGCACAAAAGGCACAAAAGAATACAGCAGAGAAAGAGACGAGACTGAGTTCAGACCGTCTTTGCTCTTGTCTTCTATTTTGTGCCCTTTGTGCTTTTTTATGGCCATTCTGTCTGCTTTGATCCGTGTTTCATCTGCGTTGATCTGTGGCTCTTCTGCTTCCCGCCTCCATACATTACCCCGACACCGGCGGAGGACCAAATATGGCAGACGGCGCTGCGCACAAGGTCGTGATTATCGGCGGCGGATTTGGCGGGATGCTCGCGGCCAAGGCGCTGAACAAGACACCCACGGAAGTCACGCTCATCGACCGCCGAAACTTCCATCTCTTCCAGCCGCTTCTCTACCAGGTCGCGACCGGCGCGCTATCACCCGCCAACATCGCGGCTCCGTTACGGTCCATCTTGAAGAAGCAGAGGAACACCCGCGTACTGCAAGGTGAAGTGGTCGGCTTCGACATGGCCGGAAAGTCGGTGCTTCTGCGAGATGGAGCGCGGGTGCCATTCGATTCGCTCATTGTCGCGACCGGCGCGACACACCACTATTTCGGTCACGATGAATGGGCCAACCACGCGCCGGGACTCAAGACCATCGAGGACGCGACCGACATTCGCCGCCGGGTGCTGTCGGCTTTCGAGCGTGCCGAACGCGCCACCGACCCGGCGGAACGCGCTCGCTTGGTCACGTTCGTGGTGGTTGGAGGAGGGCCAACGGGTGTCGAGATGGCCGGCGCGATCATCGAGTTGGCGAAATACACCCTGCGCGCTGACTTCCGCGTCATTAACCCGGCGACCGCGCGCGTCATTCTCATCGAAGGGCAGACCCGCGTACTCGGCGCGTTCCACGAAAAGCTCAGCCGCAAGGCGAAGGACGCGCTCGAAGGGATGGGCGTGGAGGTGAAACTCGATTGTCACGTCACCGCGATTGAACCCGATCACATTCTGGCGAAGCCTGACGGCGGGAAGGCGCCCGCGTTTCGCATCGATACCGAAACAGTGGTCTGGGCAGCGGGCGTGAAGGCTTCTCCGCTGGGGAAACTTCTTGCGGATGCAATAGGCGGCGTTGAAGTCGGCCGCGGAGGACATGTGCCGGTGAACCCGGATTGCACGGTCGCCAACCGGCCGGATGTGTTCGTGATCGGCGACCTGGCGAGTTGTCCCGGCAAGGACGGCAAACCACTGCCGGGGCTGGCACCGGTTGCGATGCAACAGGGCGAGTATGTCGCGGGCGTGATTGTGCGCCGGTTAAAGGGAGAAAGTCCGAAAGGGCCGTTCCGCTACATCGACAAGGGCACGATGGCGACGATTGGGCGAGCGAAAGCCGTGGCTGAGAGCTTTGGGTTCAAGTTCAGCGGCTACCCCGCGTGGCTCGCGTGGCTGTTTATCCACATCCTGTATCTGGCTCGCTTTGAGAATCGCGTGCTGGTACTCTTCCAGTGGTTCTTCAACTACGTCACGCGGAACCGGGCCGCGCGACTCATCACCAACGAGCGCCCGCCCGAAACCCGGAGCGAGATCGCCCCTGTGCGGTAGATAACTCAGTGATCAGTCATCAGTCATCAGGGATTACTGTTCACTGATCACTGATGACTGATTACCGATCACTGTTCACTGATCACTGAGTTATCAGGGTGGGCCTTCAGTTCGCGAGGCGACTCTCTCCGCCCTACTCCTCCGTAATTCGGGCAAGGTTCAGGACCGCGACCGCTCTCCACGGCTTGACTGGTTCCAGTGACTGCGCCTGGAGCCATTCGGCCGCGGGCATACCCGCCTTGCCGTATGCGCCGAGCAGTTGACAGCCGGCGCTGATCCCCTTCTCGCGTTTCTGTCGTTCCAGTCCCAGTCCGGTTCGCCGAACTTCCGCGACTGTCAACATCCTCTGCAACTCGGGATTGTTCACGCCCATCAGTTTGATCCTGGCATCCTTGATTGCCTCATCCAGTTCGCGCCAGGTGCTCACGAGTCGGGCGTGGTCGTCGGCCCAGTCGCGGCAGACATCGAGCAAACCTTGAACGTACTCGCTTGGCGTGAGCGCGTCGGGACCGCTCAGACCGAGTCGCTTCGCAACGTCCGCTTCCAGTGCCGCGCGTTCCAGAGGAGGAATCTCCTGTCCGGCGTTAAGGCGGGCGGCGTGGACATCGAGAATCGCGCTGAAGGCGTCTCGAATGCGGGCGCGGGCGCGCACGCCGGTGAGCTTGAAGGAAGCGTCCGGGTGCGGGGCGAACGCGCCTGGCGCGCGGCCCGACAGTTCGACCTTGAGAGCAAACTCGGCCGGGTTTGTGAACGCAGGCACAACGAGCGCGAGCTTCGCGGTCGCCGCGGGTCGATGAGCTTCGGTTGAAAGCGCGCCGACTGCTTCCGCGACTGTCCGTCCGCGTGTGCCGGCCACGAGAGCGAGTTGTCGCTCAACGGGTGAGGCGAACGGCCGGCCGAGCATGGCTTCGACCTTCTCGAGGAACGCTTTCTGTGGCCCGGCTTCGGTTGCAAGTGCGGAGCGAATGCGGTCGGCCGCAGTGTTCACCTTCGTGGCGCTGGCGCTCACTTCGGTCTCGACGGCCGATTTGAGTTGCTTGCGTATGTCGGCGATGGCGGCATCGATGGTGGTTTCGCCGGGCTTGCGCGCGGGCGGTTTCCATTTGGCAAGTTGATCCGGCGGAAGGATCGCAACGGCTTGCGGCGGAGGGGAAGTCTGCTCGGCGGGGACAAGCTTGGCGATTTGAGGCACGGTCAACTCCCCGCGACCGAGAACAACCGCCGTCAAGTCCGCGAGGACCGCGGCCGCGTGAACCGGATCGACTTCGCCTTCGAGCAACTTCGTTGCGTCCTCGGTGCGTCCACGCAGATAGAGGCTCGCGGAGAGTTCGACACGCAGTTTCCCCGCGAGTTCCGCACTGATGCTGGTCTTCACAATCTTCAGCAGCGATTCGATGTCATCGACCGTATACGGGTCTGTGGTTCCCGGTGGGGGGATGACGAGCATCAGTCGGGCCACTTCCAGGGCACTCCAGCGATTACCGACTGCGACCGCGGGCGGAATCTTCGCGGGAGCGAGGGTGGTGATGGGACGCCACGCATCGACAAACGACACGTTCTCATCCTTCAGAGCTATTTGCATCTTCACGAATGGAACGATGCGAGTGACTTCCGCGCGCAACTCAGGGAGCGCGTGAACCACCGCGGCGGGCAAGTATCGAGGGGAATCGAGCAAGCTGAGTTTGGCGTTCGCATCGATGAACTGGCTGTCGCGAATGAGTCGCAGCACTTCGGCGAGGAGTAATCGTTCGGCGGCGGACTCGGCGGCTTCCAGTTCCATCGCGATGATTGGGTCAAGCCCCGCGCCGGGGCCGACCGCTGCCCAGTCCAATCTCAGGCGGCGCAACTCGGCGAGCGTCGCGGCTTGCTTCTGCTGTCGGAGCATCTGAAGCGCGATCATGTTCAGGAGCGCGGCCCGCTCGGCGTTCGTGATGAACACGACGCTCTGGCTGCGGAGCAATGCGGCCGCGTCAGCAGCGCTTTTGGCTCGTGCGGCTTCAAATGCCTTGTTAAAGGCTGGTTTTGCGCCACTGGTGGGGAAGCCCGAACCAGTTTTGCCCGGATTCGGGCGCGGAGGCGTGACCGGCGGCCGCACCGGAGGCGCGGGTTTCGGTGTTGGGCGCGGAGGAGGGGGAGCCGGGCGCGGGCGCGGAGGAGGTGCCCACGCATGCGAAGCAAGGACCAGCACAGCCGCGAACGCGACAACTCCGAGCAACTTGCGGCTCATGGTCACTCTCCGTCCGGTTTCGTTCGTGGGGGCGGAGCAATCTCTGGCGGTTCGGCGGATACAGCCACCGAAGCCAGTTTCGCCAGTGTTTCACATTGTTTGCGGAGGTCAGCGAGCTTTTTCAATTCACTCTCGCCGAAGAGAGCGGCGGTTGCGTCCCACTGAAGTTGATGGGTGCGAGCAATGCTCCCCGCGACCTCGTAGCGCCCGGCTACGAGGTGCGCGGTGATGTCGCGCTGGGCCGTCTGGTGCGCGACCACGAACAACCGCTGGCGTGCTTTCGCAAATCGTCTGTCGCTGCCATCGAGCGACTGTAACTTGAGGACTTCGTCCAGCGCCTTCAGCCAGTCGTCTCGTGTCGGAGGCGTTTCCCCGGGCTTTGGAGTGAGCTTGTGACTGACAATCAACTCGACGGAGGAATCAACCCATTCCGCTTCGGCTCGAATCAGCGTGTCTTGTGTCTGCGGGAACGCCTCCGCCAGCGCCTTGCGTTCAGGCGCGGTGTGATCGAATTGTTCCCACTCGCGAAACGGAATCTTCCTCAACTCGTCGGTCTTCGCATGAACGGCATTCGAGAGCCACTGCCGCGCGGCCACCTCGACCGGAGTGTCAGTGGGGTGACCAGCCAGATCGCCAATCGCCGTTCTCAGCGGTTGCAATTCCAGAGCGGTTTTCAGGTCTTCTCGCGGTGTCATTCGATACCGCTCAACGAGAGTTTGCTCTGCCGAGCCGACCCAGCGGGTGTAGTCCGCTCGAAGGTCGCCCGCGAGCGTTGGGTATTGTTGTTCGAGCGCGGCAAGCGAAGCCTTCGCCCGCCAGCCGCCGTTCTCGATGTCGTCGAGAAGCGGAGTCGCCGTCAACGATTTCACCTTGTCGCGCTCGGCGACCGCTTCGCGGAGCGACCAGCCGTTGTCTCGACTCGGCACCAACCACCATGCGGCCACGGCTCCGCCGACTCCGAGCAACACCGCGATCACGCGAACGGGCAACTTCATGCGCGGCCAAACCAGAATCAGCCCACAAACGAACAGCGCGGCGACAGCAACAATCACGCGCAGCGCGTGTGCATCGGTTCCATACCCCACTGCGCCGAACCCTTGCCACACCGCCACGACGCCGACAATCGCGAACAGCACCGCGAGCAGCAATCGCGCTGGCGTGAGTCGGCTTTGAGTTGGTGGAACTGCGACGGGAGCAGATGCAGACATGATGGCTCTCTTGGTTTTGGCGAACCGCGACCGTAAAGGAGCGGGTGTCTTTCCTCAACACCCGCTCCCGTGCCCGTAGTATCAAGGGGTGTCTGGTTGGGTCAGCAGTTCTCGTTTCGGGGTGTTGAAGCGCCCCCTCCCCCGCCACCCCCTGCTGTTCTCCTCTTCTTGGTTTTCCCAGGATTTGTGGAGTTTTCTCACTTGGCGGTGCAAAGAAGCGGCCGTTATGGCCCCCAAC
>JAKEEV010000912.1 GCA_022616395.1 Planctomycetia bacterium
AAGCCCGACGGTGTTGATATCGCACCGTCGGGCTTACGCCGCGACGCTCACGCAGCGGTTAGTCAAAACACAATCGTTTCGCCTTCCTTGTTGGCTTGCGCTTTGGTGTAGGCGACTCCGTGGACTTTCAATCCGTTTTGGTCGAGTAGCGTGATTGTCCCGCCCTTGTTGCTCAGAACCATTGGCGGCTTTACCGACACGATCACGGTTTCCCCGGCCGGAATCTTGCCGGAGAGCTGAGTCGCCTGGTCTGTCTTGTCGAGCAACGACCAGCCGGCGAGGTCCAGTTCCTGAGCGGTTGTGTTCAGGAGAGTCACTCTCTCTTTCTCCACTCCTCCGCCCACGTTCTTCGGGTTCACCAAAGCCGCGATGATGCGCACACGCGGGCCACTGGCAACCACAACAGGCGTTCCAGTGGTTCCAGTTGTGCCAGTGCTTGGCGTTTCGTGGTTGCCCGGCAATGGATGACCCGTTTGCTCGTCGGAGTTCCACGCCTGAGACTGGAACTTGGTGAAGTAAGCAACGAACTTGTTCTCGGCCGCGAAGTAAAGAATCAGCCCGCCGTCTTGATACACGCCGTTGTCGCCTTTGAACCCGCCGCTGTTGCCCTGGTTGTAGTGGATGTCGTGAATGCCGTTGCCCGGCAAGAAGCCGAAGTATTTGTCGCGCTTGTTGCTCTCCGGTCCCCAGCGCTCGCCGAAAGCGTAGATCAGGTTATTCTCGTCTCCCATCGCGTACTCAACGTACTGGTCGATCTTCTCGTTGAGATCGTTATCCGGGCCGGGGAAGAACGACGGGATCACCTTCATCTGTGAGCGTTGAAAGAGGTTCATTCGGAGGAAATCAAGGCATAATCCAGAATCGCGCCGCTTCGTCGCCGAGTCCGAGAGCCGGTGCATTCCGATCGCGACTTCGGGCAACAGATCGGTGAGAGGGTGGTCGAAATCTGGAATGAGCAGGAATTCCAAATCCGGCGGGTTGAGGCTCGACCGCACATTGACCGCGATGCGGTATTCGGTGGTGTCGTCCACGACCAGAATCTGGTAGTGCGGACTGCTCGCTTTCGCTTCCTGGGCGTTGATGATGGTTCCCTTGAGCAAGCTGTAGTTCTTCAGCGGCATGGACGGCTCCTGAATTGAGAAACGAGTTTGTGGCGGTTCCAGTCAGAGCAGACGCGATAAGATGCACGCAGGAACTGATTCCTCTCTCCGCGGTGTGAGATGAAGCGAATTCGGATCGGCAACGGCTGCGGGTTTTGGGGCGACAACCTCGATGCTCCCGTGCGCCTCGCGGAGGCGGGGCAACTCCATTACCTCACGCTCGAATATCTCGCCGAACTCACGATGTCGATCCTCGCCGTGCAGAAGGCGAAGGATGGCAGCGTCGGTTTCGCCACGGATTTCATCGCCGTACTCGGTCGACTGATCCCGGTGCTCAAGCAGCAATTGGGGCTGAAGATCGTCACCAACGCGGGCGGCATGAATCCGCGGGTGTGCGCGCGTGAGGCGAAGGAAGTCGTCGCGCAGGTCGACCCCGAGAAGCAAATCGCGGTGGTGAGCGGAGACGATCTACTTCCGCACCTCGACGAACTCCTCGCCAACGGACATACGCTGAACCACCTCGACACCGGACAACCGCTCTCTTCGATTCGCGATAAGGTCGTGAGCGCGAACGCTTATCTTGGTGCAAAGCCGATTGTGGAAGCGCTCAAACTCGGCGCGCGGGTCGTTATCACGGGCCGAGTCGCGGATGCATCGCTCACGGTCGGCCCGGCAGCTCACGAGTTCGGCTGGGACTTCGACGATGCTCACCTCGACCGGCTCGCGGCTGCGACTGTTGCCGGTCACCTGATCGAATGCGGCGCTCAGGCGACGGGCGGATTGTGGATCAACGCAAACGATTCCACACGGCTCGCGGATGTCGGCTACCCAATCGCGGAGATCGCGGAGGATGGTTCATTCACTATCTCGAAGCCGGAAGGCACAGGCGGCGCGGTGAACATCGAAACGGTAAGCGAGCAACTTCTGTATGAAGTCGCGGACCCCGCGCGCTACTTCACGCCAGACGTGACGGCAAATTTCACCACGGTGAAACTCGCTCAAGTAAAGCCAGAAGTTGTGAGCGTTACTGGAGGAACCGCGAACGGAGTCACGGACACCTACAAGGTGTCGGCCGCGTATCGAGACGGCTTCATGTCGGCCGGTACGCTCGTGATCGCTGGTCCGAATGCCGCATGGAAAGCTCGCCGATCCGGTGAGATCATCCTGGAGAAGCTGAAACAAGCCGGGTTCACGTTCGCCGAGAGCAACGTCGAAGTGTTGGGCGCAGGGGATTGCGTTCCGGGTGTCGTCAATGCGAGCGCGGACCCGCCGGAAGTTGTGTTGCGAGTCGCGGTGCGCGATCCACGCAAGGCCGCAGTGGAGCGATTCACGAAGGAATTCGCGCCGCTGGTTACGAGTGGCTTCCCCGGAACGACCGGCTACACCACCGGTCGCCCGCCGGTGCGCGAAGTGTTCGCCTACTGGCCGGCTCTGATCGCGAAGTCCGCGGTGACTCCCATCGTGGAGGTTGTGTAATGCCGAACGTTCCGCTCTCTCAGATCGCGCACGGGCGCAGCGGAGACAAGGGGAACCACGCGAACATCGCGATCATCGCTTATACCGACGCCGGGTTCGCATGGCTGAAGCAACACCTCACGGCGGAGGTCGTCGCCGCGTACTTCGCGCCACTCGGAGCAAGTCGCGTCGAGCGGCTCGAGGCCCCTAACGTTCGCGGGCTGAACTTCATGCTCTACGATGTACTGGCTGGCGGGGCGAGCCGGTCACTGCGCACCGACACGCAGGGTAAGACTCTGGCGCTCGCGCTATTGCGAATGATGGTGGAGTGGGAAGAACCCACCCCGCCATCCTCCTTCTCCTCCCGCAGGGAGGAGGAGAAAGAAAAAGCAACGCGAAGCTAAAGCTGCGGAAGCGGAAGGACGGCCTTTCTCCCCCTCCCTGCAGGGAGGGGGTTGGGGGGTGGGTCAAAGAGGTTTCCCATGTCCGAACTCGTTCTGTATTCCCATCGCGGGCCGGCGGCGGTCATCACCATGAACCGAGCCGATAAACGCAACGCGCTGTCGCGTGCGCTCATCTCAGCGCTCAGTGATGCGTTTCATCGCGCAGCAGACGACCCCGCAGCGCGCTGCGTGATCCTCACCGGCGCTGGCCCGGCGTTCTGCGCTGGAATGGACCTGGACGAGCTTCGCGGAACGCTCGGTGCTGATTCCGAGAAAGTCTGGGACGATGCGCAAAAGCTCTCCACGCTCTACCACTTCATTTACACACTGCCGAAACCCACCATCGCGGCAGTCAACGGAGCCGCGGTCGCGGGCGGAGCCGGACTGGTCACAGTTTGCGATCTCGCGGTGAGCATTCCGGAGGCAAAGTTCGGTTATCCCGAAGTGCGTCGGGGACTGGTCGCGGCAATGGTGATGCCTCACTTGCTCAGGCACGTCGGCGAACGAATGGCGCGCTGGCTATTGCTTACTGGTGAACTCATTGATGGGATAACGGCTCTGCGAGCGGGACTGATTAACGGCATCACAATGCCCGAAACGCTCCTCGAAACGGCCGACGGGTGGGCGAAGTCGCTCGCTGAGGGCGGACCAAACGCGCTCGCCGGGACGAAGGCGATTCTGCACTGCTGTTCGCATCAGGGAATGTCGGTGGAGGAACTCGCGCGCGGAAGTGCAGAACCGCGCCTGACGGATGAATGCCGCCAGGGATTGAATGCGTTCTTCGACAAGAAACCCGCCCCGTGGACGACTGGCGAACGGCCGGCGTAAGCCGGCTGGTGTGAGCAACACCCAACACCAGCCGGCTTACGCCGGCCGTTCGCCTGGACACTCATGAACCCCATCGTTGGCATTGGCGAAGTGTTGTGGGACCTCTACCCAGACGGCCGAAAGGTGGCCGGAGGGGCTCCGTTCAACTTCGCGTTCCACTGCCATCAACTCGGCCACCCCGCAGTGATTGTCTCGCGTGTCGGCACCGACGACCTCGGCCGCGAGCTTCGTGAGCGCGTCCGCGAGCTTGGCCTTTCAGATGAGTACATCCAGACGGATTACGAACACCCAACCGGCACGGTGCAAGTCACGCTCGACGCGAACAAGGTGCCGACTTACACGATTACGGAAAACGTCGCGTGGGATTACATCGCGTGGAATGAGCAAACACACGAACTCGTGCGGCGGTGCCGCTGTGTTTGCTACGGCACACTCGGCCAAAGGTCCGCTGGGGGATGGAACACCGTACAGGACTTCCTTTGCACGCACCTCCACGAAGGAGAATGCTTTCCGTGGCGTGTGTTTGACATCAACTTTCGGAAAGATCAGTTCGCACAGGGATCGCTCCGGCCGAGCCTCGCCCGCGCAGAATGGGTGAAGTTGAATAGTGATGAAGTCCCGCGTCTGGCCGCGTTGCTCGGCTGCGCGATCACAGACCCGGTCGCGTTTCTCAAGCAACTTGTTGCGCTGACAACTCCTGAACAGCGGTGCGTGATCTGGACTCATGGCGAACGCGGCTGCGATGTTTTCGGATTCCAAGAGGACATTCACGAACCCGGCGTGCCGGCTCGTGTGGTGGATACGGTTGGCGCGGGGGATGCGTTCACGGCCGCGATGGTGTGTCTGTATCTCGAAGGCAAGACGCTGCGCGAATGCGCCCGATTCGCTAACCACTTCGCCGCTCGCGTATGCGAACATCAAGGTGCAACGCCGCGAATTGACCGTGCCGAAGTTGAAATGCAAGCGTTTGGAAAGTAGGTCACTCGCTCCGCGAGTGACCGCGACTCGCGGAGCGAGTCGCCTCCTATCAAAGACTCACCATGATGCCCCACGACTGGCGACCGCCAACGCTCACCACCAAACGACTTACCCTGCGCCCGTTCACCGAGGACGACGCGGAGGCCGTCTTCGAGCACGCGAAGAACCCGAACGTCACGCGGTTCACGCTCTGGGATGCTCACCGCACCCTCGAAGACACGTTCGCCTTTGTCCGCGACTATGCCCTCACCCGCTATCGCGAAGGCATGGCCGAACCGTATGCGATCACGATCACTCCAGACACGCGGCCCATCGGCGCGTGCGGTTGCTTCTGGGCGGCAAAGCCACACCTCACGATGGAACTCGGTTACTGGATCGCGGCGCCGTTTTGGGGGAAGGGACTCACCGTCGAAGCGTGTCGCGCGGTGCTGAAGTTCGTCTTCGCGGAGTATCTGCCGGAACGTGTTCAGGCTCGCGTCATCGAAGGGAATGAGGCCAGCGCTCGCGTACTCGCCAAACTCGGCTTCCGAGAAGAAGGCACGCTCCGCCGATCGCTGTTGCGTCGCGGAAAGTTCGAGGACGTGCGGATGTTCTCGTTGCTTCGCGGGGAGTGGAAAGAGTAGGTCCGCCTTGCCGAGGCTGTTTTCATAGTAGTCATCACGCTCCGCGTGATGGCCGCTCCAAGAGCGGCGAAGAGAAAGACACATCACGCAAAGCGTGATGACTATGAAAACCCGTCTTCAGAGTAGTCATCACGCGTTGCGTGATGCCGACGCGAAGCGGCGGGCTTTCTCTTCGCTCGCGCTTCTGACATCACGCGGAGCGTGATGACTACTATGAAAACTGTGCCGCTCGACAGGCAAGCGGCACCTACTTCTTCGGGACCCGGCAGGTGTGGCCGGGTCAGGGAGTCACTCAGGAAATCCAATCAATAACGTGGGTCGTCCGTCGCAACGCGACGGGATGGAAGCGCCGCAACGCGGCGGGGTTCCGAATCAGCCCCCTCAGCGATTGCCCACGCAGCGGGTGCCTGGGTAGTAGCTGGGGTAGTACGACGGGGTGGAGGGGTAGACATATCCGCCAGCCGGGGAGACCGTGCCGCTCGGATAGGTCGGGTAAGTCGGATAGGTCGGGTAGGTCGTTGGCGTGGACGCGATGACCGGAGCGCTCCCCACTGTCACGGTGTTCGTTGGGGTGCTCGGTCCGCTGGCGTAAGTGGTCAGGTGCTTGGCGAAGTCGGCGGCGGTCACGGTTCCGCTCTGCCTCAGCGCCTGGTACGAGCCTCCAGCGCTGGAAATCACCAGCCCATCCTTCAACTGGAACTGGTCGGCCAGTTTCGCACCTTCCGGGGTGGTCAGATCGACATTCACACACACATACTTCTCGCGGAGCAGCGTCACCGCTGACTCCGGCATGGTCGAATCGGTCAACAGCTTCGCGAACACATCCCCCTTTCCAACCAACACAACCATCGGCTTCTTGTCTTTCACCGCCTGCTGCATTGCCTGGCCGTAATCGGTTTGCGCTGAGAACTCGGGCTTGGCATTGGGCGCCAGCGCGCCGCTGAGGACGAAAGCGGCCAGAATCGTGGTGGTCATCCTCGGTGTACCTCCTGAAATCACCACAGTGGGCTTCCCGCGCCATACATAACGCGGGAAGAGCCGTTTATAGGCGAATCTGTTCAAGAGTGGAACACAATTCCTGGCAAAAATGGCACATTCGGAAAAAGTGTTCCCCAGAGTCTAACATCTCTGCCCAAAATTCACTTGACAGACGAGAAAGGATGGGAAGTCTAGCATATTTGTCGACTCTGCGCGAAATTCATCTGGCTTGGTAAGTTGGTTGAACCAATCTCGCAGTTGACGGGCGAGACAGAAGCGGGTACGCCCCGCCGCATGGTCACGTTGCGCACCGGGTTTGTTTGGCGATTGGCGAGTGTTGGCGGAATCCTGCTTCTGCTGACCGGGGTGATTGGTTGTCACCCGACGGGGCGGGCGGTGGGTTCGCGCTGTCCGCACCGGCATCTGGCTCCGGCTGATGGTCCGACAATCGTTCCGTCGGGGGTTGTCCTCGCTTCCCCGGCTGATGCGGTCGTGGGTCTGCGGCCTCCGCGTCACGTTCTGGCACTCTCCAGCGGCGGGTTGTACGGCGCTTACGCGGCCGGCGTTCTGGATGGCTGGACGCGCACCGGAACCCGGCCGGAATTCGACGTGGTGACCGGGACCAGTACCGGCGCGCTCATCGCTCCCTTCGCATTTCTGGGAAGTGATTATGACGCTCAGGCGATGAACCTCTACACCGGCGTGCAGGCCGAGGACATCTTCCGTATCCGAACATGGGTCACCATCCCCTTCCGCGACTCGGTGGCGTCGTCAACCCCGCTCAAGGAACTGATTGAGTCTCAGATTAACCAGTCGCTGATGGACCGGATCGCGGCCGAACATCGCAAGGGGCGTCGGCTCTACGTTGGCACCACCGAACTGGTCACACGTCGGGCAGTGATCTGGGATCTGGGCGCGATCGCCTGTCGGCCATGCCCGGAAGGATGCCAGCTCTTCCGCGACGTGCTCCTGGCGTCGGCGTCCATTCCCGGCATGTTTCCTCCGGTGGCGTTTGAGGTGGAAGTGGACGGCCACCGCGAGATGGAATTGCACGCGGATGGAGGAGTCACGGCTCCGCTGTTCATGCCGCCGGGAGTGTTCACGAGCGCCGCGGGTGGAGCAGCGAACCCAAACCCAATGCCCGGTGGAGCGAACTTCTACGCGATTGTGTCGGGCAAGTTGTATCCGGATGCCGGACCGGTGCGGCGGAGAATCCTGCCTGTTCTTGCGGCAAGCACGGGTGCTTTGCTCTATGCCCACTGCCGCGCGGAACTGGCCAACATGTACTGGCAATCGCGTCTGGCGGGCATGCGCTATCACCTGATCGCGCTTCGCCAGGACTTCGAGGCCAAGGTAAACACATCAGTTGAGTTCGATCCGATGGTGATGACGCAACTGTATCAGGAAGGGTTGACCGACGGATATGCCGGGCCGCGCTGGATGTTCATTCCGCCCGCATTAAGCCCCTGCGACGGAAACTACACACGCGGCGGGCTTCGACTGCGCACCGTGCCATCACTTCAAGCGCAATCGCCGTAATTCGTAGGACGGCGGTCTTACTCGTGTGTCGACGCTGAAATGCCACTGTGAGTGGGGAGTTTGTGAAGCATTTAAGCCCCCTCACCCGCCGTTACGACTGCCGAGGAACGTCAGTCTACGGCGACCTCTCCCCGCAAGCGGGGCGAGGTGGTGTGGTTGCACATTCCGTGTAGCTCCTCGGAACTGCAAGACCCCACACCTCGCCCCGCTTTTGCGGGGAGAGGCCGCCGCCGCGGAGCGCTTCGCTTCGCGAAAAGCGGCGGGTGAGGGGCTTCTGTCTTCCGCAAACTCCTCGCAGCCTGTCACTTTTTAGCGCAGACGCTCGAGTCCGAAGACTCAAGAATAATTCTCCCCCGCGCTGCCACAAGCCTGTGGTAGCATCTCTCCGCAACACTTGATGCGGAGGCGCGATGTCGGAACGTGCAAGTCGAGCGGCGTGGATACTGGTCGGCCTGTTGTGGGGGGTCGCGGTGCTGAATTATCTCGACCGGCAACTGCTCGTGAACATGGCCAAGCCGATCAAGGCCGATCTTGCGATCACGGATGCTCGATTCGGACTGTTCTCGTCGATGTTCCTGTGGATTTACGGCATCTGTTCGCCGTTCGCGGGCTACCTCGCGGATCGAGTTGGCCGCAAGCCGGTGATTATCGCCAGCCTCGCCCTCTGGTCGGCCGCTACGCTCTTCACGGGCTTCGTCACTTCCTTTGAGCAGATGTTGATTGCTCGCGCGCTGCTTGGTGTAAGCGAAGCGTTCTACATGCCGGCCGCGGTAGCCCTCATCGTCGATCACCACGCGACCCGCACGCGATCGCGCGCGACAGGCTTACACCTCAGCGGCGTGTATGTCGGCTCGGTGCTCGGTGGGCTGGGCGGCTGGCTCGCGGATCATCAGGGCTGGCGGTTTGGGTTTATCTTCTTCGGCTCCATCGGCGTGGCTTATGCGCTGTTCCTTATCATCGTGCTTCGCATCGGTGAACCAGCGCTGGAAGAGGAGAACGGGAAAGAAGGAGAACAGACACGCAGGGAAGACGAAGCAAGCGACTGGCACGCGATGCCGCCACCATCTTCCCCCTTCCCTCCTTCGGGAAGGGCAGGAGGACGGGGGTTAGGTCTCCTCGCACCATTCCGCGCGCTATTCTCCAGTCGCGGATTTGTGCTGTTGCTCATCATGAATACGCTCAACGGAGCCGCGTACTGGCCGGTCCGCAACTGGTTGCCGTCGTTTTTCAACGCCGAACTGGGAATCAGCCTCACGTGGTCCGGCCTCTACGGAACCGCGGCGTTCAACGCGGCCGCGTTCGTCGGGATGCTTCTGGGAAGCACGATCTCGGATCACCTCGCAGCGCGCAACCCGCGCGTGCGGGCACTTGTGCCGGCGGTCGGTTTTTGCTTCGCGGCACCGTGCTTGTTCGCGCTGGGTCTTGGTTTGCTGGTCCCGATGCTTGTGGCGTGCATCTTCGTGGTTGGCATGTCGCAAGGCTTCCTCGATGCCAACCTGATGCCCGCGGTCTGTACGGTCTCGGATGCTCGACACCGCGCAACCGGCTACGGCATGATGAACTTCGTCGGGACCACGGCCGGCGGAATCATGACCTACGTGGGCGGTCGGCTGAAGGACGCGGACATTCCGTTCACGGTGACGTTCCAGTTCGCCGCGGGGTTCATTCTCGTTGCTGGGCTGTTGCTCTTCGCCGTCCGCCCGCGGAAGTAGGTGCCCTGAGCTTGAGCGGCACTGTTTTCATAGTAGTCATCACGCGGAGCGTGATGTCAGGAGCGCAGCCAGCCAAGAGAAATACACATCACGCGGAGCGTGATGACTACTCTGAAGACCGCCTCGGCAAGGCGGGCCGACCAAAGCAGCCGCTTACCGAGCGCACAAGCTCCAGATCAACGCCTCACGGTTCCAGAAACCACTACAACATCCTCACTGTCCCTCTCATCGCACTCCTCACTCTCATGCGTTCCCACACACCGCTTGTTGGTCTGGTTCCCGCGACTCTCACACCCTTCAACACAAAGGGCGAACTGAACCTCGCCGCGGTCGAGCCGCACGCGGAGTCGCTCGCGCGCGATGGCGTGACTGGCGTGTTTGTCGGAGGAACGACCGGTGAGTTTAGCTCGCTGACACTCGACGAAAGGCTGGCGCTGGCAGCGCGCTGGGCCGCGGTGGTAAAAGGAACAGCGCTACGTCTGGTGGCTCACGTCGGGGCGAATTGCCTGACCGAATCCAAGATGCTGGCCGCGCGCGCTCAATCGCTCGGAGCCGACGCCATCGCGGCCGTTGCGCCGAGTTACTTCAAGCCAAAGTCGCTGGATGTTTTGATCGCGTGGTGCGCGGAACTGGCTGACTCGGCGCCTGAAACTCCCTTCTACTTCTACGACATCCCTTCACTGACCGGTGTCGCGTTTCCAATGGCGGACTTTCTCGAACAGGCACCCGCTCGCGTACCGACACTCGCCGGAGTGAAGTTCACCAACCCCGACCTGATGACGTTTCAGAAATTGCTCCGCGCAGGAGGTGGGCGGTTCGATGTGCTCTTCGGAATGGATGAGCAGTTGCTCGCGGCGGTGGTTCTGGGCGCGCGCGGCGCGGTCGGCAGCGGATACAACTTCGCGGCTCCGCTCTATCGGCGTCTGCTTGCCTCCGCGTCTGCCAACGACTTCGCAACCGCCCGCACAGAGCAGTATCGCGGGGTGGAGTTGGTTTCGCTCTTGATGAAATACGGCTACCTGAGCGCCGCGAAGGAAGTGATGAAGCTGCGTGGCGTCGATCTTGGCCCGGTGCGGCTTCCACACGTCACCTTGAGCGCGGAACAATCGACCGCGTTCCGCCGCGAACTGGAAGCGATACGCTTCTCGGAGATGATAAAGTAGGCTCGCTACCTTCAGAGCCACGACCGTAAGGAAGTGAATTAATCAGAGCCGCGACCGTCGGGAGCGCAAGATGGAAGATCGCTCTCTTACGGTCGCGGCTCTGAGAAGGCTAGGCGGGCTACTTTCACTCCACATCGACGAACACACCGAAGGCGAAGGACGAATCAAAGGCGAGCAAGTTGTCGAGCGCTTGACTGGTCTTGCCGTCGAGGAGAATCAGTTCGGTTGACCCGCCGGCTGGGTGAGCCAGGAACAGGTCCGCGATGCGGTCGCCGGTCATGTCCCCCGCGGCCACGCGAGCGCCTTCGGTGCTGGGGATGGCCGACTGAGGAGTGCGGAGGAAGCTCGCGGTCGGAGTGAGAGAAGCAGTCGGCGCGAAGAAGCTCAACACGAATCCGCCTGTTTGTGGCGAGAACGCTTTCACATGATTGCCGAAGGTCGGGTTGAGCGCGGTGGTAATAACTTCCGTGCTCCCGTCGCCGGTGACATCACCCATCGCGATGTTAATCGCGCCCTGGAAGCCCACGAATCCCAGGAACGAAGTGACCGGAGCACCAGTTGCGCCATCGAACACCTTGATGTGACCGTTGCCACCCGGCCCGGCAACCACAGCGAGGTCGGCTCGCCCGTCTCCGTTCACATCGCCGGCCGACACCCGCACACCACCCAAAAAGCCATCGAAAGCGAAGAACGACTGAAGCACCGAGCCGCCCAGACCGCTGAACACCATGACGTGTGCCGGTCCCGTTTCCGGAGCCACCACGATGTCGGCCGCGCCATCCTTGTTCACGTCACCCGCGGCCAGACTCAATCCACTCGGATTCGCGCTGAAGGGCATGAACGATTGAATCAGAGCGCCGGTTGCTCCATCGAACACCTTGACGTGACCGAGCAAACTCGCGGTCGCCGCGATGATGTCCTCGGTTCCGTCCGCGTTCACATCGCCCAGCGCGGCCTGGACTCCGCCCGCGAAGCCATCGAACGGAGAGAGTTCCCGCACAACAGCGCCGGTTTCGGCATCCAGCAGACGGATGAACGCCGGCACGCCGGCGTCTGAACCGATCACGATGAACTGCACGCCCACCACGACTACCGGCTCTGCTGGGGCTGGCGGTTCAACTGGTGGAGCCGCGACCGGTAACTGGTTCACCGTGATCGTGAACTCTTGCGGTGTGCCAGTGTTGTCGTTCGGCGCGATTCCGGACCCGCTATCCGTCACGTTCACGGTAACAACCGCGGTTCCAAACGCGCCAGGTGCAGGGGTGAATGTGAGCGTGCCGGCCGCGTTAATCGCGGGCTGACTGCCGAACAACGCGGTGTTGGTGTTGGTCAGGGTGTAGGTGGGCGTCTGGCTCGCCTCATCGGTTCCGCCGCCGGGACTGAAGGTCGCGAAGTTGCTCTGGCTGAACGCTCCGCTGTCCTGATTCACCGCAACTGTTGTGTTCGCCAAGGTGACCGATGGCTCGTCATTGACCGCGCTGACACTCACGCTGGCCGTGACCACGCTTCCGCCTAATCCATCGGTCGCGTTCAGAGACGCTTGCACATCGAACCCGAAGAAGACCGTTGTCGCGTCGTTCAGGTCGCTATTGGGCGTGAACTTCAGTCCGGCATTGCCTTGCGCGAAGCTGATAAAGTCGCCCTCGTTAATCGGCGTGGTCCCATCACCGAGGAACAGCGTGCCGTTTTGAATGTTCGTGATCTGGAAGTGCGTGACTTCGCTTCCATCGGCTGAGCTGCGCGAAATCACAAGACCGCTTGTCGTCTGAGTGTCCTCGTCGGTCGTTGCGCTCGTCACCGTCGGTGTGTCCGCAAGCGCGTTCACCGTGATGTCGATTGTGTCTTCATCGGACTGCGAACCACCGGGACCGGTCGAACCCAGGTCGTTTGTGCTCACTGTCAAGTTGGCCGTACCGAAGAAGTTGCTCGTCGGCGCGAAAATCAAGCCGGCGAGAGCGGTGTTGATGTCGGCAAGCGCGCCGGTGATGGTAACAGTCGCGGTGCCGTCGCCGGTCACTGTCAGATTCGCCGTGGTGCTCAGGGTAAGAGTGCCGTTCGTGGCTGTCAGAGTCACTTGCACCGCGTTACTCTCGGCGTCGGCATCGGCGATGGTGATCGCATTCCCATTTGCCGACGAGAAGACAAGATTGGTGTCTTCGTTCACGCTCTGAGTGCCCGGAACAGTGTTCTTGGGGGCAGCGTTTCCGAAGTTGATCGAGCCGATGTGATCCACAGGTAGATTGGCGAAGTCGGCGGGAGTTGTGGCGCTGTCGTCAAGCGTGAAGTTGGGCGCTGTGCCGAAGAAAAACCGGCTGGCGACCCAGTCCGAGGGACCGGAACCTGTGCGCTCGGCGATGCGCCCAAGATAACCGGCCGTGAAGCCAACGGACACGATCTTGCCAGTGGCCGTGCTGTCAGACCCGTGGGTACTCATGAACGTGAGCGCGGCGTAGGACCGGAAGCCCGAACTGTCTCCAGACGTCACGCCAACCGAGTCCAGAATGGTCCAGCCGCTGTAGATGCTCCCATCAGGCGCGCCATCATCATCGGCGTCGATGTCATCATCAATCGCCGGCGTGGTGCCAGTCTGGATGAGCATGAAACTGACCGATTCATGCTGAAGGGTGTTGTTAAACTTGTTGCTAAAGCCCGCGACTCCCTCGAAGCCGCTTGTGGTTCCGGTCACCACGTTCGATCCGGAATCAGCGCTGTAAGGAGTGTCGTTTTGGAGGAGCACAAGGTAACCATTGCTGCCGAACGTGAGGCCCGACAGATCGAAGATGCTATGCACCTGGCCGGGGTTAGTGAGATCGCTCCCGGGGTTGCCGTTCACACCGACGAGGTAAGTGCCCGTGGGGATGGTGGCTCCGGGAACGCCGCGCAGTTCCACATACTCGTTGACTTGGTCGTCGCCCGGCGGCTCGAACAGAATTTCGTTGATGAACACTGGGTCCATGAGCGCAACGTTGGCGGTCGGCTGATTGCTGGTGCCGCCCTCGCCGTCAGTCAGCGTGAATCGCACCGTGCGGACCGTTTGGCTTGGGGTCTGGCTTGTGTTCTGGAACGTGATGTTCCGCACCAGCGCCTGAGCCGCATCGGGAGTCGCGTTGGCGTTGAGAGTGACCACAAGCGGGGTTGTCCCAACCCCGCCAGTGAAGGAGCCGATACTCGTGCCTCCGAAGGTCACATCGCTGCCGGAGACGCCGATTTGCCCAGCGCCAGTCCCCTGATTGCGGATCGCGAGCCGGTCGTCGGCGGTTCCGTTCGCCGTGAACTCGACTGTCAGCGTGCCGGTGTCGAGGTCAGCGGAATCATCGGTTACGGGCGCATCGGGATCGATGACTGTTGCCGGATCGCCAGCTTGGTAGAAGATCGTGCCTGCGACTCTCAGAACCGGACCATCATTAACCGGGTTCACCGTGATCGTCGCGGTAATCACATCCCCGCCCAACCGGACATCCGTGGCGGCTGTCGCGGCCTGAATCTGGAAACTAGCGGTGCCGAAGAAATTCGGGTCCGGCGTGAACTTCAGCCCGGCTGCTCCTTCGGCTTTCGTGATGAATGTTCCCCGCGCGATCTCTTCCATCCCGTCGGCTTTGAACAACGTCCCGTTGGTGATGTTGGTGATCTTGTAGTGTGATGTCGCGTTGTTATCGGTGCTGCTGGCGGTGATAACCAACCCGTCGGTGGTCTGCGTGTCCTCATCGGTGGTTGCATCGCTGACGGTTGGCGTCCCAGCAACCGCCAGGTCGCTGGTCACCGAGATGTCGTCCACACCCACCCACTCGTCGGTACCCCCTGCGTTGGTGGTGATGATCCGCACCTGTATCTTCGACTGATTGTTTACAGCCGTGGGGAGCGTGACGGAGACGTTCGTCGTCTTGGTCGCCTCACTCGGCCCGGTAGTGACGTCCGCAACGTAGCCGGCCGACACATTGGTGAAGTCACCGGAGTCACCGACGCGATACTGAAGTGCAACCTGCTGGGCGGCGTTGTCCGCAGAGCCGTCGATGTCGCGAAGCGTGTACGCAATCTTGATGTTCTGCCGTTCGATTGTGTTGAGATGGAGCAGAATAAATGGCGCGTCTGCCGTGCTGTCGCCCTGGAAAGCGATTGTCGGGTTGGTGATCTCGAACTCCGCCACTCCGCCAGTTGAGAGGGCGGTGTTCGTATGGTTAGCGAGTACGTCCACGACCTCAGTCAACGGGGAAAGCACTGTCTGTGGATCAGCATCGTTGACGGTGGGATCGACATCGCCCCGATAGCCGATGATGCTTGGCACACCAGACCAGTCGTCGTTGGTGGTAATCAGGCTGGTGTTGCTCCAGTTCTGACTGAAACCACCGCTGGTGTTGGCGAGGACGTGGTAAGTGGCATCCGGTGTGATGCGGTCTTCGAGCGTTTCGACTCGCAGTTGCTTCGCGGACAGTTGGGCCTTGCTTGCGCGTGTGCGCTGGAGAGAGTGACTCATGGTGTGTTTCAATGAATGAGGGGGAAGACCGCAGGCGCGAGTGTGCCGACGCAGTCCGAATTCATTCCGATTGTTATGGCCCGAATCGCTGTGTGATACAACGTCTTTTCGCGAGGCAACATCACTTTTTCACATCCCAAAACAAACTGTGTATGCGGTGCGTTCTGCCATCGTGCGACTCGCGCCGCCTACACTACTGGCGTGTCGCATCTTCGAGTAGGAGGACACTTCTCATGATTTCGGTCTGCAAATGTCTCGCGATTCTGTTTGCAAGCGCGCTTCTCCTGGTCGCCGCTGTCCCCCTTTCGGCCGAGGAGCCGAAGGACAAGGAGTGGGTGAAACTCTTCAACGGAAAGAATCTCGACGGCTGGACGCCCAAGATCAAGGGATACGAACTCGGAGACAATCACGCGGACACGTTTCGCGTCGAGGACGGAGTCATCAAGGTCGCTTACGACAAGTACAAGGACTTCGAGGGCAAGTTCGGGCACCTGTTCTACAAGGAGAAGTTCTCCCACTACCGGCTGAAGGTGGAGTACCGCTTTGTGGGCGAGCAGTGTAAGGGCGGGCCGGCATGGGCAACGCGAAACAGCGGCGTGATGCTCCACTCTCAGGACCCCAAGTCGATGCGCAAGGATCAGGACTTCCCGGTGTCAATCGAGGCTCAGTTTCTGGGTGGTTTGGGGAAAGGAAACCGACCAACATGCAACATGTGTTCGCCAGGCACGCACATCGTACTCAACGGCAAGCTGTTCACAACGCATTGCACGAACTCGAAGTCGAAGACCTTCGCTGGCGACGTGTGGGTGACGGCAGAGATCGAAGTGAACGGCGGCGGCACTGTGAAGCACTTCGTCAACGGCGAGTTGGTGCTGGAATACGAGAAGCCGCAACTCGACGCGAAGGACGCGGACGCCAAGAAGCTCATCAAGGACGGCAAGGTGTTGCTCGAAGAGGGCTACATCGCGCTCCAGGCCGAAAGTCACCCGGTCGAGTTCCGAACGGTGGAAATCAAGGTGCGGAAGAAGTGAAGGAATTTTGGATTGCAGATTTCGGATTTCGGATTGAAAGCAATAACCCAGGCCAAGCTCTTCTGGTCTGGGTTATTGTCTTCAAATCTGCAATCCAAAATTCCCTCACTTCTTCTCTTTCTTTTCCTTCTCCTTGGGCTTCTCTTCCTTGTCGGCGGGGGCGGCTTTGGCTTTCTCCGCGTTCTTGGCTCTGGTCGCGGCCTTCTTGTCGGCGGCGATCTTTGCTTTCTCGGCGCGCCGCTTCTCGGCGAATGTCTTCGCCTCGGCTTCTAGCTTCGCGACTTCGGCATTCACCTGTTCGCGTTCCTCTTTGGGGAGGTAGACGCCCGGCCCCAGCCGCTGCTCGTACCGCTTCCTCCGCTTCTCGCTTGCTTTACGCTTGACGCTTGCCGGATTGCCCATGATCGCTCCAGTTGCTTGTATTTCGCAGACAGATTCCTCATCGTAGCAGATAGAACAAGATCGTCGAGAGCCAGTCGCGATGATGACTCTGGAAGCATTCCGAGCGCTACTCACCTCCGCGGGGCAAATCGCGCTTTTGGATGCGGTCGCGCTTGGGCCAACGGAATCGGCGTTCCTCGCGTGCTTCGAGACGCTTCGCAAGCGACACCCTCCAGAGCTTGCCAAAGCAGCACTCGAAACCGCGCTGCTTCGCATCAAGGCACGCGAGAAGTTCGCAGCGGCGGAGCGGATGTACTTCACGCGCGAATCGCTCGAAGTGTCCACGAACGAGATAGTCGCTCGGCACCGCGCCAGGCGATTCGCGGAGTTCGAGCAGGTCGCGGACTTGTGCTGTGGCATCGGAGGTGATGCGCTGGCTCTGGCAGCGGTTGGCTTAATCGTGGAAGCCGTCGATTGCGATCCGCTTCGCGTGGCGATGGCCGAAGCGAATGCCTCAGCGATTGACTTGAAGGAGCAAATTCACTTCCACACAGGCGATGCTCTGAGTGTGCCGCTACCGGAGTTGCATGGCGCGTTCGCTGATCCCGCTCGCCGAGTTGGTGGTCGCAGACATCTCGACCCTGAAGATTACACGCCTCCGCTCTCCGCGATCCGCGCGCGATTCCCCTTGGATTTCCCACTTGGGGTGAAGATCGCGCCGGGTGTTGCGTGGCGTGATCTATTTGGAATCCAAGCCGAAAGGGAGTTTGTGTCGCTGTGTGGGGAGTTGAAGGAATGCGTGTTGTGGTTCGGTCCGTTGCGCACAACCGCCCGGCGCGCGACCGTGCTTCCAGAAGGAGAAACGCTCTTCGCGGAAGAACCAGCTTCGTTGCGCCCGATTTCGTCCATTCGCGAAGTGCTCTACGATCCCGATCCGGCGGTGACACGCGCTGGGCTGATTCCCAATTTGGCCGAACGGCTCGATACGCAGCCAATTGATGCGGAAGTGCAACTGCTCACCTCCGCGCATTGCATCCCGACTCCATTTGCAACGGCCTTCGCGGTGGAACTGTCAGCTCCTTTCCACGCGCGGCGACTGCGTGACTACCTGCGTGAGCGATCTGTTGGGCGCATCACGCCCATCAAACGCGGATCTTCGCTCGATACCAACGAGTTGATGAAGAAGCTGAAACTGGACGGGCCGAATCACCGCACCGTGTTTCTGACCCGCGCCGCGGGCGAATCGGTGATGGTGGTGTGCGAGAGAGTGGAGAAGTAGGAGCCGCGGGCCGAGGCGGTATAGGAGTCATCACGCTCCGCGTGATGTGTATTTCTCTTGGCTGGCTGCGCTTCTGACATCACGCTCCGCGTGATGACTACTATGAAAACGGTGCCGCCCGGCAGGCGGCACCTACTTCACATCGGTGGCGGTGGGGGAAGTTTCGGTTCTGGTGAGCCGATGGCCTTGGTCACGGAAGTGGTTCGATAGATCCACTGTTCGGCGGGGCCAGTGGCGTCATCCGGGCGGATGTCGGTGATCTGCGGCTTGTTGTCATCGGTTGGGCGGATGAAGTTAATCTGGAGCGTCTTGCGCTTGATGAGTCTTTCGCGCGTCTTGACCAGATTCTCGGTTGCCAGTGCGTTTGACAGCCCGGTGATGTAGACGCTGAACTTGTTGGTCTTGGGTGCCTTCTCCGCCATGTCGGTCCAGACCGCCACGCCGGTCACCACCAGCGGGATCGCATCGGGCAAGCTGGGCGGGATAGGTCGTTTCGCGATGGAAATGGAACTGAGGAGTTCCAGCCGCGGATGGTTCTGTGGGTTCTCGATCTTGTTGAGTTGCTCGATGATGTGTGGCTGCGGTTCATCGAGGTGATTGGTGAGGAGATCCTTGGTCACCAGTTCGAATTCCGGAAGGAACGTCACCGGTTCGGCCGTGCGGCCTTCGGGCGGCAGATTATACACCTGATACCACATATACCACACGATTTTCTTCTCTCGCTTGCCGTCCTTGCTGAACCCGTCGAGTTGAACAATGCGCGGCGGCTTGTAGCGGAAGTGGAGCGTCCACACACCGGCCTTGTCGAGCGGCAGGTTGATTGGATCGACCTTCCTTTCGCCGACCTTCGGCTGTGCGAGCGCAACCGTTGGCCCACCCGCGGCGGAAATCACAACCGCGCCAAAAAACGCCCGCCGGTCGAGTCGAGTCTGACCCGTCATGGTGAACCCCGCGTAGTTTCAAGGGGAACCAAGTGAAGAACCGCCCCAGTTTTGACCATAGCTGGCTGCCGGGGCGAGATCAACCGCAGCCTGCCCAGTTCCGGGAGTTGCCGGGCAAACTAGAGCGCACAGCCGGAACGAACCCCTTCAGTTTCAGGGAACAATGCGACTGCTGAGATTGTGATGTCGGGAAGTGAGAAAACCTTTCGGGATTCTCTTCCCGTTGAAGGGTGGCAGTCGCAGGTTGTGATGATCGGTGATGTGACCCAGCCGGCTAACGCCGGCGGTTCGACGGGGCCTTGGCGAACCGCCGGCGTGAGCCGGCTGGGTGTCATTGTCGAACCGCCGGCGTTAGCCGGCTGGGTTGCCTACAGTGCCAGAAACGATTACTGCACCCCAGGTACTTCACGCAGCCGAGAGTGAAGAACCGCGAACTGGCTCTGGAAC
>JAKEEV010000913.1 GCA_022616395.1 Planctomycetia bacterium
AACGGACCGATTCTCACCGACTCCGGCGGATTCCAGGTATTCAGCCTCGTCACTCAGGTGAAGATCACCGATCACGGCGCAAGCTTCAAGAGTCACATTGATGGCACGCCGCTGGAACTCACGCCCGAACGCGCGGTGGAGATTCAACAGAACCTCGGCTCAGATATCGCGATGGTGCTCGACGAGTGCCCGCCGGCAGACTCGGAACCCGCGCAGATGCGCTCTGCCGTTACGAGAAGCATCCGCTGGGCCGAACGGTGCAAGAAACACCACACGAAGAGCGATCAGGCACAGTTCGCGATTGTGCAAGGCGGCTTGAACCTGGATCTGCGCGCGGAATGCGCGCGCGAACTCGTCGCGATGGACTTCCCCGGTTACGCGCTGGGCGGCTTCAGCGTTGGCGAAGCACCTGAAGCAATGCACGCGGCACTCCCCGCGTGCGCAGCTCTGTTACCAGAAGCGAAACCACGCTACTTGATGGGTGTGGGTCGCCCGCAGGATTTGCTCGCGGGGATCGCGGCCGGGATCGACATGTTCGATTGCGTGATGCCAACTCGCAACGGCCGCAATGCTCTGGCGTTCACCTCTGATGGGCCACTTCGATTGCGAAACGCCAAACACCGGCGAGATTCCGCGCCCCTTGCGTCCGATTGCGCGTGCTATTGCTGCGCGAACTACTCGCGGGCGTACCTGCACCACCTGTTCGCGGCAGACGAAATGCTTGGCCCAACGCTCCTGAGCCTGCATAACGTCGCGTTCTACTTGAAGTTAATGGCAGACGCCCGGCAAGCGATTGCCGAAGGCCGGTTCGCAACCTTCCACGCCGCTTGCCTTGCCCACTGGAACGCGGCTCCCTAGATTGAGAGTTCGGATTATAACGACTGTTCCGCTGTTGCTCCAAGCTCTTGGACTGAGTCGTTTCTTCAGCCCGAAGGGCTGGGACAACATAGCCCAGGGCAACGCCCTGGGTTTGGGTGAAACAGATTCGGGCAGCCTGAAAGGCTGCGACATGCTGAACTGTCCCAGGCTTTCAGCCTGGAAGAGAAACAATACGAGAACCCAGGGCGTTGCCCTGGGCTATGTTGTCCCAGCCCTTCGGGCTGAAAACCGATCCCGCCGCTTGGGATATTCGGGAAGCAGCCGAGGGAGAGGACAAGAATCGTGGGGCCGACAATGTCTCTCCTTCTGTTCGCACAAGAAGGGCAAGCGGGTGGTATGTTCGCCAACCCGATGTTCCCCTTCTTCCTGATTGGGCTGATGCTTCTGTTCTGGGTCGTGGTCATCTTGCCCATGAGCCGCAGGCAGAAGCGCGAGCAAGAACAGATGCTCGCCAACCTCAAACGCGGCGCGAAGATCCTGACCAATGGCGGGATCGTCGGGACCGTTGTCAGCGTCAAGGACGGCGAGGATGAGATCGTCATTCGCTCCGAAGATACCAAGCTGCGCATCAAGCGCAGTGTTGTGGTTCAGATACTCGGCTCCGATGAAGCGGAAGCAGGCAAGCAGTAGTTTGGAAATGTGGATTGCGGAATAAGGAACGGCTCGCGGAGTAATCGCGGGTCGCTGACAGGCGAACAGTACACGCCATTCATCATGCCATTCGTGTGGTAGCGGACGCCATGCAACGAAACTTTCTCCGCGGGTTTTTGATCTGTCTGATCCCGTGTTTGCTGGCGGCGCTCTTTGCGCTACGGCCAGAGAAATACCGCCTCGGGATCGACCTCGCCGGAGGTACGATCCTGGTTTACGAAGTGAACCTGGAGCGCACCAAGCAGCGGAAAGAGGCAATCGGTCAGAGCGACCCAGCGGGATCCCAACCGGCCAGTTCCGGCCCGCTTCAGGGGTTGAGCAGCGAGGAGATGCAACAGCTCGCTCACCAAATCAAGCGCCGGATTGATCCCACCGACATCAAGAACGTCACTGTCCGGCCGCTGGGCGGGAACCGAATCGAAATCATCCTGCCAACCGGAGGAGCGGCCACCGGCGGACGAGCCAATCTCTCCGCCGAAGACATCGAAGAGGTCAAGCGACTCATCTCCCAGATGGGCGTGCTGGAGTTCCGCATTCTCGCCAACGGGTTTGACGATCAGGCCGGGGTTGTCGCCGCTCGAGACGAAATCAACGCCAAAATCCCTGAGGAACTCAAGGCCCGAGCCGAGAAGGGACTGGCCCCGGAAGGCCCGGGCGGCAATTTCAACGTCGATATCGGAGAAACGAAGGCGAACGTGAAGTACGTGTGGACGGAACTCGGGCCAGAACAGCGCGAGAGCCTCGGCTTGTCGAATGCCGCGGAGGGGAGTCCCGGCGGGTTGTGGGGGACGCTCGCCGCCCAGCGCGACAAGGCCGTGCCTTCCCCCCCCGACATCGCGACTTGCGCCATGTTGCTCTATAGCCGCAAGTGCATCAGCGTCGAGCAACTCGCCAAGGAGAAGATGGACTTCGACAAGCTCAAGCGCGAGAACCCCGGCAAGAGCGACGAAGAAATCGAAAAGATGATGAACCGCAAGAAGTATGAATACTTCGTCCTCACACGTGTCTCGACGGAAGACTCGCTGCGCGTGGGTGGGGAAATCACACTCACGGCCAACGCGGACACCGACCCGAAGACCTTCAACCCCTGCGTGAGCTTCCGGTTCAACTCAGCCGGCGGGCAGCAATTCGGCAAGATCACCCGACGCAACAAGCCCACCGGAAGCCAGGTCCGCCAACTGGCCATTCTGCTCGATGACCGCGTGGTCTCGGCCCCGACACTGCAAGGCGAAATCACCAACATCGGCCAGATCACCGGCCGGTTCGACAAGAAGAGCGTTGATCGTCTGGTGCAGATTTTGCGCAGCGGTGCTCTCTCTGCTGAACTGCGAGAAAAGCCCGTCAGCGAAAACACCATCGGCCCAACTCTCGGCGCCGATACCATCCGCCGAGGAACAACGGCCGTCGGTATGGCGTTCATCGCCGTCTTGGTGTTCATGGTGATCTACTACCGTTTCGCGGGGTTGGTGGCGTGTATCGCGCTATTCGCGAACTTGCTCTTAACCATCGGGTTCATGGTCGCGGTCAACGCGGCGTTCACGCTCCCCGGTTTGGCCGGTTTGGTGCTAACGCTTGGCATGGCGGTGGATGCCAACGTGCTCATCTACGAGCGGCTCAGAGAAGAGAGAAATAAAGGCGCGAACATCGCCACCGCGCTACGCAACGGCTACGAGCGGGCGTTCTTGACAATCATCGACACGCACCTGACAAGTATCTTCACCGCCATCGTGCTCTACACGTTCGGCAACGACCAACTCAAGGGCTTCGCCATCAGCCTGACTGTCGGATTGGTCATCAGTCTCTTCACGTCGCTGTACATGACGCGACTGATGTTCGACTTCTGGCTGCACAAGAAGTGGTTGACCGAGTTGAAGATGATGCGGCTGTTCGAGCGGCCGAACTTCCACCCGATGAGGTTCCGGTGGTTCTTCTTCCCGCTCACTGGCTTCCTGACGATCCTGGGGCTCGGGCTGTTTTTGCATCGCGGCGAGTCGGCGTTGAACGTGGACTTCCGCGGAGGAACCGTGTTCGCCGGCAAGCTCAAGCCCGGCAAACCTGAGGAAGGTATACCCGGCGAAGAACGCGGCTTGACCACAACCCCCGATGGCAAGCCCGGCTTCCGCGAACTCTTCGGCGAGGAAGCCCAGACAAAGCGGCTTGAGGTCAATCGGATCCGGCTCCCAGGCGACCCGCCGGAGGGGAAGCCGGACGTGTTCTGGGAGAACGAGCCGAGAGGCACCGAAGCAGTTAATGTTTGGGAGTACACCATCGGCTATGTCGAGAACGGCGCGGACGGCAGACCGATCATGGTCAAAGGCGCGGACGGGAAGGATGAGGCCAAGGTCACACGAGTCACCGTCACGTTGACCGCGCCACCAGCCGGAGCAACGCCAGAGCAGATGGCACAGGACGTGGCCGAGCGCGCAAGCCACCTGCCCGATGTGTCCGTCGAGCAGATGTTCCTCTCCGGCGAGACCTACGAGACGGGCAAGAGCCGGTACTTCACCGTGCGCACAACGGAGAAGCAACCAGCGCTGGTGCGTGTGTCGCTCGACCGCTTGTTGCGCGACGACGCCGGCAACTCGCTCATGGATGGAGCAACGATGACTCCCGGCCCGATCAACGGATCTGTGGTGGAGTTGACCTTTAGCAAGCCGACTTCGCGGAACTTCATTCAGGAGTTGTTGGAGCGCGAGTTCAAGAAACTTGGGCATGACATCACGGCCGAGACTTTCACTCTGACCGGTGTGGGCGTACCGGTCGATGGTCGATTCACGAAGATGACTCTGGACGTCTCCCGGAATCCCCGGCTGACCGGGATTCGCCCGGATGCGCAACCGAACGATCCCGACCGGCAGAAAAACCTGGAGTCACTGACTTCGGTCGTCAACAAGGTCAAGCAGGCTTTCGATGGCACGCCGGAGCCAGAGCGGTTGGAGGTGTTCGACAGTCAACTCGCCTCCGAGACTCGCGAGAAAGCAATGATCGCGATCCTGGTGAGTTGGTTGGCGATCATTCTCTACCTCTGGTTCCGGTTCGGCAACTGGACGTTCGGACTGGCCGCGGTGATCTGCCTGGTTCACGACCTGTGCTTCACCCTCGGCGCGATTGCCATTTGTCACTACCTCGTCCACATTCCGGGGCTGAACTACTTCGGTATCGAGGACTTCAAGATTGATCTCGCGGCCGTGGCCGCGCTCCTGACGCTCGTCGGGTATTCGGTGAACGAAATCATCGTGAACTTTGCCCGCGTGCGCGAGGTGCGCGGAAAGAACCCGATGTTGACTCCCCAGATGATTAACGACAGCGTCAACCAGACCCTCAGCAGAACCATCCTCACCTCGATGACGGTGTTCCTGGTATCCATCGTGCTCTACGCGTTCGGTGGCGATGGCGTCCACCTGTTCGCGTTCGTCATGGTCATGGGGGTGTTGGTCGCGACGTACAGTTCGATCTTCGTCGCCTGCCCGTTGCTCTTGTTCCTGGGCGAAGGCCACGCGACCGCCGGCACGGAGGAACAGGCAGCCGCAGACAAGGACAAGGAAGAATCTCAGGAAGAAGTGGTCGAAGGGTAAACAAGTAATCAGAGCCGCGACCGTGAGGGAGCGAAAGCCAAGAGCGCTCCCTCACGGTCACGGCTCTGATTGCATCACCCGCTTACTCCTTCACTGACGTCCTTGAGGTCCGCGCGCTTCCCTTCATACGTCTCATCGAACGCGAGCACCACCGGATCGGGTTGCACGCCTTCAGCAGCGCAGGCCATTTCGTACACCGCGGGCCACCAGTTCTCGTGCTTGGTCAAGCCCTGTTCCTTCACGGTTGACCAGTTGCTCAGTATCCGCGACCACGCCGCGTCTCCGTAATCGAGCGATTCCTTCAAGCCGCCGAACTCCGGCACATACCACACGCGGCCAATCTGCGAGTGAAGCACTTCATCCGCCCAGTCGAAGTCTTGAAGCGTTGCCATGAGCGGCAGTCCCGATTCTTGCGCGACTTCAAACTCGTAGCGCTTGCCAGTTTTGGGCATGAGTCCCTGCTCGATGAAGTACAACACGCCGTGCGCCTCCAGCGGCGTGCATTCGGTATTGAGTCGATACGACCAGTTGAGCGTGATCTTGGCCTTCGTCCAGTCCACGCCGAAGGCAACAAAGCCTACTTCGCCCATCATCGCGTGCCGGGCTTCGTCCCAGAGCTGTCGGGTCATGTCGCGGTAGTAGCCCCACGGCTTTCCGGGCGTCTGGGTAATGATTGAGGCCATCATTTCGGGCACATCGATCTCGCGCAGCCGCTTGTAGAGCATCATGAGGGCTTTTGCGCGGGCTGGGAACTTCTCGTTGTAAAGGAAGCTCTCCGCATTGACGCCCTGGTTCCACGGATCGGAAAACCGCTCATCACGCCGCGGAACGGGATCGTATTGGTAGGGCTTCGCGGAATAGCGACGAGGCAAATCAGAGCCGGAAGCGTAAGCGACGGGTTGCGATTGTCCGTCAATGCCACCGGCCGCGACGAGCAATTCCTCCAGGATGCGCGACCACGGACGCATCGCTCCTTGCTTTGCGGTATCGACGAGGTTGAAGACAACCTCCCAACTCCACCTTCCGATGTCTTCCAGTTCCAAACTGGCGAATCGCAGCACCCGCCGACTTGGGGCATCGCTAAGGGGGTTCGTCTCTCCTCGGTAATCGTCAATCGATCTGTTCAATGCGGGTATCGCGGTCGTGTAGGCTCCCCAAAGCAACTCCTCCGTCATCGGTGCATTCAGAATCTCGTCGAAGAACGCTTCCAGAGCCGGGTGAGGAACGTCTTCGAGTCCCAGGGGCGGTTCGCGCATCTCGCCGATGCGCGTGCGCAGAGCCGAGACGTGTTCCGCGCACAGGTAGGCGTGGTGAGCGAAGCCGGTCTTGAGTTCGTAGATCGGTTCGGCGGTGATGCGCGCGGTGAGAATCTGGTGCAGACGCTTGAAGCAGTAATGAAAGCGCTTCAAGCGACGAACGCACTCTTCCACCGAAAGCCCCGGACGCGCGGCTTCTTCGACTGTGCAAAGCCCCGCGAGCTGCGGAAGGTTCTTGTAAGACTTGTAGCCCGCGAGCGGTGTTGGAGTTGGCATGGGTGTCACTCGATGAGCGTCGCGGCGTAAGCCCGACGGTGTTTGTGAGTGTGTGGCGTCAGTCCGACGGTGTTTTAATGAGCCGCGACCGCCAGGGAGCGGGAAACGGATACCACTCCCTGGCGGTCGCGGCTCGTTTCACCGTCTTGCGCTTCGACGCTCACGGAACCACCGTCGGCCTCACGGCTCGACGCTCACAGTTACAACTGCGGAATGAGCGACTGGAATGGCTCCTCGCAGGCGTCGGTCACTTCGCGTGCGGTCATGAACGCCGGGAACGTGACTCCGACGAGGATGGAATACACTCCCATGTTCACCACCAAGAACAGAATCATGGTGAACAGGTTGAGGGTGGCGTTGGTTTCGATCATCGTCCCCACGAAGGCCAGGATGAGGAGTCCCAGGATGCCCGGACCGAACGAGGCGATCCCCGCGGCACGAGTACACTTGTGGGCTAAGTCTTCATCGAGCGCGGCACGCGACAAGCACGACAACATCATCATGATGAACACGATGCGGATCATTTCCGCCACGCCGGTCACCATGGAAAGCGCCATTGGCCCTTTTGGAGTCGCGCCTTGCTCGTTGGGGTAGACGATGGCTGTCAGGTAGAACATGGTGATGTCGAGGCGAGTGGGGAGCAATCCCCAGCGGGCGTTGTTCATGTCCTCGCGTACTTCGTCGGTCGTCTGACCGATGGAATACTCCTTCCCCTGCGAAACCAGAGCCAGGAGAAAGATGAGGTGAACGAAGGTCGCGGTCGCGGCGGCGATGCCGTAGCCCCAGTGCCCCGGCGCGCGTGGCCCGGATAGACACAGCCCGACACCGATCGCTCCGAGTGTCCAGTTGAGAAGACCCAGGACACCCGCGAAGGTGATGAAGACCGGCATCGGCGGAATGAGTACCGCCTGGAAGTAGAAGATGGTGATGAGGATCATCGAGAGGATGAAGAAGGCGAACGAGGCCCAGATTAGCTTGCACCCCCAGGCCGCGCGGTCGAAGGCCCGCCGGCGAGCTTCTCGCTCTTGGGGTGTCATCGACTCGTCAACGATCTTCCGCCGATGCTTCCTGCGCCGACGCTCCTCTTCCTCATCGATGGGATCAAAGTCGCGATTCTCTTCCTTCGGCTTCTCCTCTTCGTCCTTTGCCTTCCGCTTCTTGCGCGGTTTCTCCTCATCGTCCTCGTCGCGAGTTTTGCGCTTCTTGGGTTTTGTTTCCTCTTCTTGCTCCTCATCAGCTTGCGGTTCGGGAGGAGCTAACCCTGCCGCTGGTGAGAAGACGGTCTTGCACGCGGGGCAACGGACCATCGCCGTGGTGCCGTCTGGTACTTCGAGTCCGCTTCGACAGTTTGGGCAAGTGAGCAACACGGAGTGATCCGTCCTTTAAGCTCTGCGTCAGGTGCGGCGGTCGCACGCATCCTTGGTCATCATTGCGCTCAGCGCGGGCACGAACATCATCGCGGTATAGGCAAGATACATCAGCAGGACCGTGACCACTCCAAGATGGAGCGCGGTTTTGCCGCCCATGCTGCCGCTCTTGGCGCTTTCGTAAACGAGGATGAATATCAGCAGAAAGCCGAGCATCACTCCACCAGCGATAAAGGAGGTCGTCATCACTCCGAAGTGCGATTTCTCCGCCGCTTCGTAGTCCTTCGCTGCGGTCGCCAGAGCCTTGAGCGTCAAGAGCGCGAAGATCAGGCGCATCACCTCACACACACCGGCCAAAAGAGCAATGACGTAATCACCTTCGATCTCCTTTGAGCTGTAGAAGAGCATCGGCAGGAACATATCAAGGGCTGGAAGTGTGGACGCCATGGCGATCCAGGCGATCTTGCGTAAGCCGGGGATGAAGCTGACCGCGCCGAGACCTTCTTGCATGTTGCTGAACGTGATGATGGTCAGGAGTAAGTGGACGCCGGAGAGCACGGTCGCGGTGATTGCCATTCCCCGCGCCCGCGCTGGTCCTGCAATTGCAATCGCGCAGCCGATTGTCCCCACGATCCATCCGCCCAGACCAGCAAGACCCGGCAGGATGACAACCACATCCATGAACGAGCCATCGCCGCCACCGCCACTGCTTCCGCGTGAGGAAGATGACGGCGAGGAGCTGGTCGCCGCGATAATCATGATCCAGGCGATCAGCGCATAGATCGCCAGTAGCCCGTAGGCTCCGAGATTCAACCAGAACGAGATCGCCAGCAACTGCGAGCCGATCTTCCCCTTGCTGAATCCTCTTCCTCCGCGACTGGAACGCGGCTCCCAGTCCTCGTCATCGTCCTCGTAAACGCGCTTCTTCTTTTTCTTCTTGCGGGGTCGGTCTTCCTCATCGTCGTCGTCTCGGCGCTTCTTCTTCGACCTCGGTCGGTCGTCATCATCGTCATCGTCATCATCGCGCCTTTTCTTCCTGGGCTTCTCGTCTTCTTCGTCATCATCGTCGCTCCGCGCAACCACGCGCTTTTTGGGTTTCTCGTCCACCACCTCGAAGTCGAAGTCTTCGGCTTGGGCCTGCTTTGGAGCCGGCTTGGTGGCGGTTGAGGTTGTGGAAGCCGCAGGTTGAGGGGCAGGCTTCGGCGCTGGCTTCTGCGAAGGCGCAGGCGCATCGTCCACCACCTCGAAAGCCGGGGCCTTCGCGGAGACGGGGAAGATGGTCCCGCATTTGGGGCACTTGACGTTGCCACTGGCCCCATCGGGAATCTTCAACTGTGTGGGGCATTTTGGACAAGCGACGACCGGCACCGGTGAGTCCTCGGTGGGGTAAAGCGGCGTGGTGATGTCCCACTCTTTTTACCGCAACCCTTCCAAATTGGGCAATGCCGGATAGAAGAATCATTAATCAGTGAGCAGTCATCCGTTATCAGTAATCAGTCATCAGACGTGAGAAGACAGAAAGCAGTGAAAGCACAAGAGCAGGAGCCAGAAGGCAGAGAACCTTGACACCTGATCACTGATGACTGATCACTGTCTCCGAATTCAGGCTGTTCCCAGATCGGCCAGAATGGTCGCGGCTTTGTTCGCGTCGGTGACAGTGTCGAAGGTGGCGTAGCCGACGAACTTGCCGCCGATGACCGACATGACCAGTCCGTGCAGGTTAATTCCAGCCATTTCCCAGGCTTGTGTGACGCGACCACCTAACCCGGCCTTGTCGTCGCCTTCCACCCGCATGACGATTGGTTCGCTAACTTCGTGCATTCCGGTTGCTCGAACAGCCGCCACTTCGCCATTGCCGCGCAGCGGGGCAACGTACAGATCGCCCATACCCGGCTTCGTGGCCGAACGCTGGCTGTAAACGTATTCCAGGTGCGCTCCGGCCTCGGCCAGGTTCTTCAGCCTCGCGGCCACTCCGCCTGGCTTGTCCTCCACCTCGGCGTGAAAAAGTTGAACCCGCTGCATCTTGAAGCTCATGTGAGTTGCCCTCCTGAGAAACGTCTCCGTCGTTGTGATGTGACGCGAGCCGTGATCGGTCGTCTATTCGGGATGATAACCCTAGCACCCGGCTTTGCAACAGGTTAGCGTTTGTGAATCTCGCGGTGAGCAGTGAATAGCGGGCAGTTGCGGAACAACCACCCGAATCGGCTGTGTTTTCTGTTGCCTTTTCTGTCCTCACTGCGCTGTTCACTCCCCACTACCCGAAGGGGTTGCCATGAGTCGCTTTGCACCACTCGTTCCAATTGTCATCGCTCTGTCGCTCCCCTTCGTGCCAGTCGGACGGGTTGCACCTGCCAGTTCCTTGCGCGTTGCTTCCACTGAACCGAAAGAACCGCCGAAAGAAAAGATCACCATCTTCCACAACGCGACCATCTACACCGCGACCGCCGACAAACCGATTGAGGGTGGTTACATGGTGGTGAAGGGCGGGAAGATCGCGGCCGTCGTGCCCGCCGGTATCGCGCTGCCGGATCTCAAGACCGAAGCGGAAGTGATCGACTTAAAGGGCGCGGTCATCATTCCGGGATTGGTAGACACGCACTCACACATCGGCGTGATGGGCCGCCCGCGCATGGGCGCGAGTGCCGATGGCAACGAGATGAGCGGGCCAGTTCAACCGGCCGTCCGCGCGCTCGATTCGTTCAATCCGGACGACGACAGCATCCGCATGGCGACCGCGGGCGGCGTGACCACAGTGAATGTGATGCCCGGTTCCGGCAACGTGATCGGCGGACAGACGATTTACTTGAAGCTGCGCGGACGCACGGTGGAAGAAATGCGGATTACCGGTCAGTGGGGCACAAAGGAGATTCTCGGCGGGCTGAAGATGGCCAACGGAGAGAACCCGAAAGGCTACGGCCGCACGAAGGGGCAAGCTCCCTTCACGCGAATGAAGATCGCCGCTCTTCAGCGCGAGACGTTCCAGAAAGCGAAGGACTACAAGGCGAAGAAGGACGCGGGGAAGTCCGCTGATCGCGACATCGCGCTGGAACCGCTTGTTGAGGTGCTCGAAGGGAAGCGCACGGTTCACTTCCACTGCCACCGCGCGGATGATCTGCTCACCGCGATCCGCATTAGCGAGGAATTCGGCTTCGAGATCGTCCTTCAACACGCAACCGAAGGGTATCGAGTCGCGGACATCCTGGCGAAGAAGAAGATTCCCGTTTCGCTGACGATTGTGGACAGCCCCGGCGGTAAAGCCGAAACGATGGGGCTTCTCGAAGAGAACGCGATGATCCTCGACAAGGCCGGTGTCGCGGTCACGATCAACACCGACGACGGCATCACCGAATCGCGGTTCTTCCTTCGCACCGGAGCCATTGCGGTTCGCGGAGGAATGAGCGAGGCCGCTGCGCTCAAAGCCATCACTATCACCGCGGCGAAGTTGCTTCACCTCGACCACCGTGTCGGCACACTGGAGAAGGGGAAGGACGCGGATTTCGTGATCCTGAGCGGCCCGCCGTTCAGTGTCTACACGCGCGTGAGGCAGACGTGGATTGACGGCAAGAAAGTGTCCGACGAGAAAACTGACCGCGCTTATCGCGACGGCGGCTTCGCGCTGCCCGCGGGAGAGAAGGTGCCGGACTTCGAGAAGTTCGGTATCGAAGGCCGCCCGCCCGCGCTCCGTGGAGAGGTCGGTCTGTTCGACGGCAGTAAGGCTGAACTTAAAGGCGCAGTGGCGGTCCAGGCGGACCACATTCACACCGCGAGCGCAGACCGCGACGGGCGAGCCGGCGCGATCATCCTCAAAGACGGGAAGATTCTGCATGTCCACATCGGCGAAGTCACAATCAAGAACATGCCGGTGTACAAGGCGAAGTTCGTCACTCCGGGGTTGATCGATGCGTTCTGCGTCGCGGGGCTGAGTGGCGCGTGGAACATTCCGGCGGATCAGGATCAGGACGAACTCAGCGATCCGAACCAGGCCGATCTTCGCGTGATGGACGGCTTCAATCCGCGTGAACCGCTGCTCGAATTCCTCCAGGCAAACGGCACCACAATCGTTCACGCAACGCCCGGTCGTCAGAATGCCATTGCCGGTCGTTCGGGAGTGTTCCGCACCGATGGAACGACCGCCGAGAGCGCTGCGATTCAACCAGTAGCAGCCGTGCTGATTAACCTGGGCGAATCATCGAAGGGAAAAGGGCCAACGACGCGCATGGGTGTCGCGGCTCTGGTGCGAAAGGCGTTCGCGGAGGCGCAGAACTATCAGGCGAACCCCGCCCGCAAGGGCGGAGGGGTCGCACATAACGCGAAGCTCGAAGCGCTTCTGCCAGCACTCGAAGGAAAGATACCAGTGTATTTCGCAGCGAACCGCAAGGACGACATCCAGACGGCTCTGCGGATCGCGGCTGAGTTCAAACTGAAACCTGTAATCGCGTTGGGCACGGAAGCTTATCGCATGATGGACGAGTTAAAGAAAGCCGGAGTGTCGGTGGTGGTTCACCCGACGATGCAGCGCGCGGGCGGGAGCGTCGAGACGTTGCACACATACACTGGCAACGCGGGCGTTCTGGATGCCGCGGGCATTCCGGTAACCATCTGCACGGCCTTCGAGAGCTACGTTCCGAAGACGCGTGTGCTTCGCCATGAAGTCGCGATGGCCGTTGCCGCGGGCATGGATAAAGATCGCGCCTTGCGCGCGGTCACGATCAACGCGGCGAAGCTCCTGGGCATCGACAAGGAGTATGGAAGCATCGAGGTGGGCAAAGTGGCGGATTTGGTGCTCTACGATGGCGATCCGTTCGAGCACGCGACACACGTAACGCAAACAATCATGCGCGGAGAGATCGTATACAACCGTGCCGACTACCTGAAATTGCCCTTCGAGCGCCGCGTGTTGCCGTTACTCAGCGGCGGACCGGGAACCGGCTGCTGCATGGGGTGGTGAGTCAGAGCCGGAAGCGTAAGCGACGGTATTCATTTTCCGTCGCTTACGCTTCCTGATAAAACCCGCTGGCGCAGGCCGCGGAGCAAGAAGCGGTATTGTTCTTCGCCGAAGTGCCGAACGATGAACTCCGCGAGCCGGCCCGCTTTGTCGGATGTGAGAAAGGCTATCGACCACGCGGTCGAGGGTTTGGTTTCGTACCACCCCGACTCGTCAAATCCGCCGTGCTCAAGAAAACTGAAGAACCGCATTCGGTCGCGGGTGATGAAGTCCGGTACACCACAGGCTCGCAACTCCGGGCCGTGCTTCTTCAGGAAGTCGGCCGACTCGTCGCGTTTTCGGCGAAAGGACATGGTTCACCCGCTTCCTCGTTGTCGTCTGCACCTTGCTGAGTAGGTGCCGCTTGCCGAGCGGCACAGGGAAAATGTGGAATGGGGAATGCGGAATGCGGAATGAAAACCAAATCCAAACCCCCGACTCTGCGACTTCTGCCTTCCTGTCTTTGATTCCGCATTCCACATTCCGAATTCCGCATTACTCCAAGCCCGCCTCGGCAAGGCGGGCCTACTTCGGAGTAGGTGCCGCTTGCCGAGCGGCACAAGAATGTAGTCCTCACGCTCCGCGTGAGGTCTTTCCCACCTCACGCGGAGCGTGAGGACTACATTCACAGCCCGCCTCGGCAAGCCGAGCCTACTTGGTTGCAAGAATCAGCGGAGAGGGGCACGGCAACTCTTCCACCAGGCGCGCGTTCACGAAACCGGCGGCAGTCAGCCAGCGGCTAATCTCCGCGAAGCTGAACGTGTCGCCGTGCTCGGTGTTCACCAACATGTTCACCGCGAAGGTGAGAGCTGGAGGCGGACCGCTGCGGTTGTCGTTCACCAGCCACTCCGCGATGGCAATCGTTCCACCAGGAGCAAGCGCAGCGAACGTCTTCTTCAGGAGCGCTTTGCTTCTCTCAAGCCCTTCGCTGTGCAGAATGTGACCCAGAGCCGCGATCTGGTGACCGGTACCGAAGTCAACCTCGGCCAGATCGCCCGCGACATACGCAAACCGATCCGCGACCCCGTGCCGTTCCGCGACGCGCTTCGTTACGGGAAGCACGCCAGGCCAGTCCACAGCCGTTACGCGCACTTGCTTGCTCTTCTCGGCGAGCGATACGCCCCACACGCCCGACCCGGCCGCGAGATCGAGTACGGATACAGGAGAAGTCGCGGAGGGAAGCTTTAAGTGATCGGCCAGTCCCATCGCGGCCTGGCGGCTGAGTGGGAAAATGTCCTCCACGAACTGCTCGAAGAACGCGACCCCGTCCCCCTCGGCATTCACGGCCCGCGCGGGCTTGCCGGTGCGAACGACATCGGTGAGACCGAGCCACTTCGGGATGAGGTGCGAACTCGCGTGTCGAAAGAAGCCGCCCAGGTACATCGGTCGCCCGCGAACGAGGAACGCTTCGGCTTCCGCGGTGAGCGCGTACTGACCGGGCTTGGGACGAGTGAGCAACTCCAACCCGACGAGGCCGTTCAGGAGAATGCGCACTCCGCGCACACTTGCTCCAGTGGTTGTCGCGAGATCGTCTGCGGATTTCGGCCCGCCCGCGAGAGCATCGAAGAGATTCAACCGCACCGCCGCTTCAATCATCAGCGGCGGCGCATAGGCAAAGGAGTATTGCAACACCTTCTCAGGGTTCAGGTGTGACGATGGCATGGGAAAGATCTCCAGATTTGAGGGGAAGCTGTGCAGAGAGTGTATGCGATGAATGAATGGAGTCACAGGGCGGAAGCCCTGTGACTCCATTCAACGCAATCAGTTCTTCGCGTTGGCACGCGGGGCATTCCCCGATATTATCGGGAACGCGGAACCGTTTCCATTCGCGAGGAGCGCCATGCTTCCCGGATTGCTCGTCGGTGCGGTGTTATGCGCGGGCGCGGAGCCAGAAGCGCCCAAGAGCGCGCCAGGAATGACCGCAACTCACAAGGACGCTCTCACCAAGTACGGCCTGGCGGTGTGGAATCTGCGCCGCGAGCGCCTGCTCACTGCCGCCAAGCTTTTCGAGGCCGCCGCGAAGGACGACCCGGAAGCCATCGAACCGCTCAAGGAGCTGGTTCGACTCTACGCGCAACTCGGTCGCGAACCGGAGGCGATCAAACTTGGCCGCAAGATTCTGGAAAAAGACCCCACCGACCACGACACCGCCGCGCTCTTGGCTCGATTGCTCTTCGATGCTGGTGAACTCAACGAAGCCGTGGAGTTGGCGAAGTTGGCGGCTGACAGCCCCAAACTTGCCGAGCGGCCCGACAAGGCCGTGCGCGTCTATCGCGAACTGGCCACTCTATGCGAGAAAGCCAGCGACTTCCGGGCTGCGGAGTTCGCGCTTCGCAAGGCCATCGAACTCGTTGTCGACAAGCGCGCGGATGTCATCGCCGCGAACGCCTTTACGCCGAAGGAAGCCGACACCGAGGCTGCGGAGTGCCTGGAACGCCTGGGGCATGTGTTGGTGAAGCGCGGTCGGGCTGATCTGGCGGTGGAAGCATTTGAATCGGCCGCGAAGCTCTACGGCGATCCCAAGAAGGTCAATGATCCGCTCTCCGCGGCCCGACTCGGCTGGAATCTTTCCGGCGCGCTGGAAGCCAAAGGCGATCCCGTCTCCGCACTTAAGCATCTCGAACAGTTCCTCAAGCTTCAACCACGCTGGCCCGAACCGTATCAGAGGCTCGCGAAGTTACTTCGTGCTGCTGGCCGCGATGATGATGTCGTGTCCACGCTTCAGAAGTATGCCGACGGCGACCAAACCAATCGCGCGCTGGCCGCTGTGCTGGCTGCGGAAATGGCCCGCGATCCCGCCACTCGCCGCGCCGCGGACGATCTGTTCACTGCGATCACAAGCGTGACGGCCGATCCGAAGGTAATCGCCGTAGTGGTGCGTTCGCATCTCGACACGCGTCGGCCGATTGGGATCATCGCGGAACTGGACCGTTGCTTCAAGGAACTCAAGGACAAGGAGAAGGAGAAACCCGACACGCCAGCCCAGGCCGCAGCGAAGGCATTCGCCGCGGAGAAGGCGCGGGCGATCTCTGAAGCACTGGAAGGAGATGCGGAAGGTGTAGCGGCGATTCTGCGTGCCGCGGGCGACGACCTGAAAGCCGGCACCAGGCGCGCATACGGCACCTACTACTTCCTCGGCGTACTCGCGTTCAAACACCGCAAGCTCGAACTCGCAGCGCTTCAGTTCCGCCAGGCCGTTCGTCTGGCGCCGAAGGAATCGCAGGTCGATGCATACGATTCGCTCATCCGCGTGCTGTGGTTCGCTCACAAACCGGACGAAGTCGTCACGGTATGCCGCGAAGGGTTGCAGACGCCGAATTTGCTAATCGCTCCGGTTTTCTTCAACTATCATCTGGCGCTTGCACTGGCCGAACAGGGAGAAACAGACGCCGCCATCGCAGCTGCGGACAAGGCCATCCAGCAAGCCGGAGCGGGTGACCGTCTGCTTGTTCGCTTACGGAGGCACATGGTTCTTCGCGTGCTGGGCAAGTGGGACGAAGCGATTGCTTACGGCAAGAAGCTGGCCGACGAGTTCGATTCGCCAGTCGACCGGCAGCGCATTCGTTATGCTCAAGCGGGTGCATTCTGGGGCGCGAAGAAAAATGCCGACGCGGAAGCGATCTTGCGCGCCATTCTCGACGAAGACCCGGACCACGCGGCCGCGTGCAACGATCTGGGCTACCACCTCGCCGATCAGGGCCGCAACCTCGATGAAGCCGAACGGCTCATCCGGCACGCCATCGCGATGGATCGTCTGGATCGCAGAAAGTCCGGCAGCGCGGAACCGGAGAACGCCGCGTATCGCGATAGCCTCGGCTGGGTGTTGTTCCGTCGGGGAAAGCTCGAAGAAGCGAAGCTCGAGTTGCAGAAAGCCGCGACTCTGCCCGACGGCGCGAATGACCCGGTGGTGTGGGATCACCTGGGCGATGTGTTCTTCCGGCTGGGCGACAAGGAGAAGGCGAAGACGATGTGGACAACGGCGAAGGAATTGTACGAATCCGACCCGCGCCTCTCTTCTCGCGGTCGCAGAGACGGGCGCTTGGAAGCCGTGAAGCGAAAGTTGATGCTCGTGCCGTGAGGTAGAGGAGTCTTCACTCCTTCCCCAAAACGAGATCGACGACCCAACACCCGCGAACGTGAACTTGGTTCGCATCGCGGCAGTGGGAGAGGATGTCTTCGTTGTCGCAGCCAGCGTCTTGAAGTGCATCGGCAAGAATCGGCATTGCGCTAAACTCACGGCTCTCGTACATCTGACGAGCCAGTGTCAACGCGGTGTCAGTTCGCCACGACGAAGAGAAGACTACAGGGCGGAACGGGTTGCCGAAGATTTCGCGGACGAGGTTACACTGTGCGACCTGTTCGGTTGCCCACAACACCTTCGTCATTTGCGTGGCAGACACGCAACCGAGAGCCGCTTGAACTGCGTCCGGCTTCTTCATCACTCCGCAGAGGCACGCGGCCGCTGTGTAGCGAGCGGTATACGGAGGCCCAGAATTCTTGGGATCTTCGTACGCGGCGCTCGCCTGAACTTCGGCCTCGGCGAGTTCGGAAGAGTTGCACCCACCGTCAGTGAACTTTTCGGCAACGGCAACAGCGGCTCGACTCCGGTCATCCGCGATCAGGTGCCACACCCTTCGGCAACAGGCACAGCCGAATAATCGCCGCTTTCGCTCGCTGCATGTACAGCCCAGATGCCGGAGCAAGTGCTTCGGATTGTCGCACGTCAGCCACTCTTCTTCCGTCATCTATCACCCCGCGGAGTAGAGCTTGTGGTTGCGAATGAATTCCTCCACCGCGCGCGGAACCATGTAGCGGATACTCATGCCGTCGGTGATCGCGCGGCGCAGCTCCCGGCTGGCAATTTCGATCATCGGGCACGCCACGAACTGCAATCGCACCGCGGAGACTTCCACCTTGAGCGCTTTCGCGAGCCGCTCCGCCGTCCAGAGCATCACACCGGGTCGTGGAACAACGACTAATCCAGCGCGTTCGATCACAAGTTTCGGCTCGTACCATCCCGGCAAATCCGGCAGGCAGTCTGAACCCATGAGCAAGAAGAACTCGCTACCGGGGTGCTGCTCGTGCAGTTTTTCGAGCGTGCGGGCCGTGTAGCTCGGCTCTGGGAGTTCCTTCTCGATGACTTCCACCTTGAATGCACCGTGCCCAGCAATGGCAAAGCCGAGCATTTCGCAGCGCTGCTCGAAGCGCGTCACGCCTTTATCCGCCTTGTGGGGAGGAATGTAGTTGGGCATGAACCAGACTTCATCTAGCTCCGCCTGCGCGCGGCACTGCTCGGCCAGGATCAGGTGGCCCATGTGAACAGGGTCGAACGTGCCGCCGAAGATGCCGATACGCATGAGTGACTTCCGAAGTGTTTCCGACAGGATAACATGATGAATACCGGGTTGAATTCAGATCAGGTTCATCCTGTTATCCTGTCAAAGCTGCGTTCTTGATGGAACACTCTACATGCTATCGCTCCTGCCCAGTTCTGCCCGTAACTCCGTCGCCGCGACTTCCGGGAAGACGCTCGTGATGTGACAGCCGTGGCCCCATTCCAGACCAGCGGGGCGAGCGGTTCGCGGAAGGATTTCCAGGTGCCAGTGATAATGCGACGGCTCGCCCGCGTGGAGCGGAGTTGTGTGAATGTACCAGTTATATGCGGGTGCGTTCTGCACCGTATCGAGAGCGCGAAGGAGTCGCTTCAGGAGGTGAGCAAGTTCCAGCGCCGCGAAATTCGAGAGTGACTCGTATCGCGGGGCGTGTGCCAGCGGCAGAATCCACATTTCGTAAGCGAATCTCGGCGCGAACGCCGCGACTGCGACGAAATTCGCCGAGCG
>JAKEEV010000914.1 GCA_022616395.1 Planctomycetia bacterium
CTGGCGGTCGCGGCGCGTTTGGAACAAAGCCCGCTCCCTTGCGGGCGCGGCTCGTTGGGCGCCTCGACTCGCCGAGGATTAACGAGCCGCGACCGCAAGGGAGCGGGAGTTCCCGCATTCAATCTGTGGTGCGCAAGCACACCAGCGGGCGGGGCGGTGGAACACTCATGCAGTCCGCGAGCGATGCAACCAGTACGAGCTTGCGGCCTGTGATTCGCTCGGCGTCCGCAACGTATACCGGCGGCATCACCACAATATGCGGGCCGGGCGCGGTCAGCCTGTCTTTCAACTCGCCCCATTCGACAAGGGTATGAATCGGCGGGCCAAGATGGTAGGCGAGCAGGTGAGACTCGGCCCGGAAGAGCAGAATCGTTTGCGGCTTGGGTGCAGCGGAACGAATCGCTTCGGCGAAGGGTCGCTTCTCCTGCCGCGCGGCTTCGGCCGGTTCGACGATGATCCACATCACCGGCCAGATGGCCAGCGCACATACGAGCGAGAATCCGAACGCGCGCTTTGCGTGCTTCACGGAGCGCGGATTCGTCCGCGAAGAGAGCCAGCGCTCCGAAGCACAACCGAGCGCGATTGCGGCTCCGGGAAACGCCGGTAAGAGGTAATCCGCGCGCTTGAACTTCGACAACGAGAGCACCGCGACCATTACACACATCCACACCACACCAAAGCGAAAGAGTTGGTCGCTTTTCCACACTCCCGAACGCATTCCCCACACGAGTAACGGCAGAAAGAGTGTCCACGGTAACAGAGCAAGAGCCAGTCGCGGACCGTAATACCACCACGGATGAGACGCGAGCGATTCTTCCGTACCCGCGAAGCGCCCCACATTGTGATGCCAGAAGAAGACACGCACGAACTCCCCGCCCGTTGCGTGATTGGCCCACACGACCCACGGCAGCGACACGCCCGCGACTATCAGCGTGCCGAGAAGCGCGGAACGAATCGGCAACCGAAAGCGTTCAGGCGCGGCGCAGGTGAAGCGTTCCACAAGCAGAAAAGCGAGCGCAGTGCTTCCGATGAGTGCCAATCCGACTGGGCCTTTCAGAAGAACAGCGAACCCAGCGGCAAGCGCGGAGACAGACACATATCCCCGATAGAACGCGACGAGCGACCCCGCGACAGCGCACATCAGCGGTACGTCAATGCGAGCTGTGCGGGCGATGGCGACGAAGTGGTTCGCGGTCGCAA
>JAKEEV010000915.1 GCA_022616395.1 Planctomycetia bacterium
AGCCTCCGCTTGAGCTTCCTTGGCCGCAAGCGCGGGATTTTTCTCGCGTTCAACCACCTTCTTGAGGGTTTCGATGTGCTTCGCAAGGTCCGCGTTGTATCTCCGCAGAGCCGCGAGATGTTTTTCAATCGAGTCGAGCACGCGGCCGGCTTCGGGCCACTTGTGAACTTGTTCCCGCAACCGGGCCACCTCGTCGGTGAGTCCCTTGTCGGCCGCGTCCGCCGCGTCGTATCCCCCCTTCGCGCGGTTGAACGCTTCGGAGTTGTTCTTGCCTTCGATCAACTTGGCCACCGTCTTGAAGCAAACAGTTTGAGCAAGCCGGGCATCGGCTGCATCAGAAGCCGCCTTGAGCACCGCCCGCTCGAACGCTACCCGCTCCAACACCTCCTCGCTAATTTCCACCGGCAGCGTGATCGGGCTGTCGTTCATGATCGGAACCGGGAACAGATAGCGCAAACTTCCGACCACCACCGTCACGCACGCGACGTTATTGAGAGCATCCTGACTGTCAAACAGCGCGGTGCCGAGTCGCACGTGGCACACATCCCTCGGGTTGTCCTTCTTGTCCAGAGCAAACCCAACGTCGCTGGCCCGGACACTGACGTTGGACGCGGTCTTGTGAACCGTTCCGTCCTTGCTCATCAACCTCACCGTGATGGGCGCTTTCACCGTGCCAAGTTTCATGCAGCGCAGTCCGACCACGCCCTTGTCTGGCGGTATCAAACTCTGGTAGCGCGTCAGGACCAAACACCGACAGGTGCCGTCAGGCGCAACATCAGTGACCTTCAACAAACTGAAGTCGCGCGGGGTGGAGGTGAAGCCCGGAGGTGGAACCGATCCTGGTGGTGGAGCGATGATCTTGCCGGTTGCCGTGCGGATCGGCTGAGGAGCAGGGCGGTTGGTCTTGCGCACCGAAGCGACCGCGAACACATCGCCCACCTGAACGAAGTCCTTCACTGATCCCAGAGCACTTCCGCGAATCGCAATCTTCCCCTCGCTTGGCTTGCTGGTCACAAGTTCCACGGTGCCGGTTAACCCGAAGTCGCGGTCAAGCATCAGCCCGGCCGCGCGGCCAACCAGTTCCGGAGCGCGTGTCGATTGCGTTCGCACCAGAGGAGAAGAGAGGCCCGTGAAGCCGTCGTACTGTCTCGATTCGAGATGGAACTTGCCGTCGCGATACTCGATTCGCAAAAAGTGCGTCTTCACGCCCGTCAGGTCACGAGGAGCATCGAGAGCCGCGAAGCCCTTGTCCTCGAATTGCTGCCAGAGAGGATCCCACCGGTCACGCGGAACGTTGACCGTATCGGCGAGGTCAACCACCTCGACCGATCCGAGAGTCCCCAGACCGGGTTGAAGTGCCGCGAGCAAGTCACGCTTGATCCGTTCGCGGAATTCCAAAGTCAGAAGTGGGTGCGGTTTCATTGAGAGCACGACACGCCACACATAGGGCTGCTTGGTTTCAGCATCGAGTTGAGCCGCGGCGGGAGACGCGGACAATAGAACGACCACCGCAGCGGCAAGCGAGAAGCGCAGCATGAAGCAACCCTCTGTCGGAGTGGCACAAAGGAAAGTGTACCAGATTTCAAAGTGTCAGACACACGGCGTGTGTTGACTACTTTTGGTAACCCATTTCGCGGCGTGGGGAGATGCGGTATTCTAGGATTCTTATCAAAGCGTCCTTTTCTGTGAACCCGTGGAGGAGGGTGACATGCGTGCAGTTGGTCGTTTCGCCCTGTGCGGGCTGACTGTGGTGCTGGCGTTCGCCTCGAGCGCGGCCGACGATCCGCCTCCGCTGCTCAAGGTAGTTACACCCACGAAGAACCAAGTGCGAGTGCGAATCCCGATGGATGGTGGGGTTCACGATGTCTCCCAAATTCGCGCCCAGGTGCCAAGCAAGAAGAAAAAGCAGCAACAACAGCAGCCAAAACAGCCCGAGTTGATCGATGTGACGGTGGCGATTTCCTCGCAACCCGGCCAGTGCCACATCACGGCCAAGAAACTCCGAAGCTGGGGTTACGATGCGGTGGCTCGCAAGGAGTTTGTGCTTCCCGAATTGCTCATCCCCGCCTCCCAGATCGCTCCCGACGCCAAGCAGAATGGACGCGACGTGCTTGTCCGGTTAACTAACATCAAACTGCAAGTGGTGGAGGTGCCCGCGGCGGCAAAGGACAGCATCTACACATGCGATTTCTCGCTGACCACAACCGAACTGTTCAAGGCCGCGGAACGAACGATGGAACCGCGGCTGGCGTTCAAGGACAAGTTCCTGGAATTCACGGTCAACGCGAACGCGGTCAAGCGCCTCGGCACCAGCGACATGGCGGACATGGAAGTCACTGCCGACCCCTCGTCAATGCTCGTCCCCGCCATCGGGCCGATGATTGTCCGCAATGGGCGCCCGGTCTTCGCCTACGCCTCGGTCAATGGGATCGAATCATACAAGCTGGCGAACGGAACGGTGGTTCCGGTCGATGTGCGGATCGTCTCCGTTGTCAACTGGGATCCCGGTATCGTTCTGAGCATCGGTCTGGCGCGCGGGTGCAAGGTGGAAATGAATCAGGAGGGCAACGGAGAAGTGGGCATTGGCGTCGATGCCAATACGGTGATGATTCCTGGCAAGGTCGCTGAGTTACGGCTTGGGTTCTACACGGGAGCGAACTACAAGGTGCAAAAAGACTTCGTGCTGAAGGATATCAAGGTTGTGGTGGACAAAAACGCTTCCGAGGGGTTCGTCTGGCTCGGTCGGAAGTTCATCGCCAAGCACTTCAAGGACGGAGTGTACGCGGCCGGCAGCGACGGCGCCTGGAAGATGCACACCCGACTCGACCCGGAGACGCTCTTCGACATCAAGACCCGCAAGAAGGTTGACCCGAAGCAACCGGACCCGAAGAAGAAGCCGGAACCGAAGAAGAAGTGAGAAGACAGAGGACAGAGATCAGAGGACAGAGATCAGAAGTCAGAGAACAGATTGTGCGACCTGGCTTTACTGCTGTCTGTTGTCTGTCTTCTGATCTCTGTTCTCTGTCCTCTGTCTTCTGCCCTCTGAAAAGAAGAACCCCGCCGGGTGAGGGGAGCCCGGCGGGGCGAGACTCGACCGGGCGAACGGGGTGCCCGGTCAGTCGTGCTCTTGGAGATTAGTGGCAGCAGCCAGCAGCCGCGCCGTGGACAGCGGGGGCTCCGCAACCGGAGTCGCAGCAGTCGCCACCCCGCTTCTTACCGCCGAACAGCCCACCCCGACCGCCGAACAACCCCCCGCGACCTCCCGAGGAGTAGGGAGCGCACACGTCGTAGCAGGGAGCGCCCGCCCCGACGGCCGGACCCACAGGCACTTCCCGTTCGACTTCCTTGGCAACCATCCTGGTGACCTTCACCTTCTCCTGCACCGGCACGCACACGGTCACTTCGCGAGTTGCCTGGTAAGGCACGCACTTGCGAACCTGAACGGTCTTGGTCACGGTCTCGACTGTCGGCACGCAACGGGTGCGAGTGACCTGAGTCGGAACCATCTTGGTCACGCACTCGTAGGTGCAAATCTGCTTGGTCACCGGCACGCACTCGTAGGTGCAGACGGTCTTCGTCACAGGCCGGCACTCGTAGGTGCAGATGGTCTTGGTGACCGGCACGCACTCCTTGACCTTCTTGCACACGGTGACCGGCTTGCACTCCGTGGTGCAGACCTTCTCGGTGCGGCAGCCACTCTTGGTCCGCGGGCACGGCTGGTAGCACGGGTCGCAGATCTTCTTGATCCGGTCAGAGAAGGACGGCCCGAGTTCTTCACAGTATGGCACCTGCACCTTGTGCGTGGTGGTCACGTTGCGCATCTCGGTAACCATCACGGTGCGGGTCCGCATTTCGTTGACGGTCACGACTTTCTGAACCGGCAGGCGTTCCATCACGGTCACGACTTTCTGAACCGGCCTGCGTTCCATCACGGTCACGGTCTTGTGAACCGGGACGCGCTCGGTGACACAGCGGTTCTCGGTCACCGTCTCGGTAATCATCTTGTTTACCGTCACCTGGCAGGTAACCGTTTCGGGCACGCACTCCCACCGGTGGGCGGTGTACGTCTCGGTCTTGCAAGTGGGCTTCATCACGGTAACGGTTTCTTCAACCACGGTCGGCACCCACTCGATAACCTTGACCTTCTGCATTGTGGGAGCCGGTGCCGGCGCTGGAACTCCCGCGCCTGGTCCAACTGGTCCGCACAGCCCTGCCCCCGGCGCACACGGATTGACCGGGCAACAGTCGGCCCCCCCGCGTCCACCGCGCATCTTTCCCCACCAATCACGCAGCCCGCCGGACTTGCACGCCTCTTCGCAGGGAGCGGGACATGGCGCCGGGCATGGAGCTGGCGCCGCGCACGGATCGCAACACCCATCCCCCTTCCCCTTGCCACCGAAGGCGTGGACATCGGTGGCGACAACTCCAATCAGGCCGATACACACGGCCGTCATCCAACACGTTGTGAACCGCTTGCTCATGGTGACCCTCACTGCTCCGGGTTCCAGCACTCCTGCCGCCGCCGTCGCGACCATCCGTTCGCCGCTGACTACGGCAGTCGGTCCTGGTGTGCTTGCGTTATCTATGACCGCGATTCGGGGAATGGGGAATCGGAGTTAGCTGGGTAAGGCGCAAAAAATCGCGAATCTGTGTGGCGATCTGCGGCCTGGCGAATTGGGCGCGGTCGTGCCGATTGTGCCTGTCAGTGAATTGCGTGCGGAGATAGCGAATATCGGGAGACAGTTCTCAGGTCAGCAGTCAGCAGTGATCAGTGAACAGTAATCAGTCATCAGTGAACAGTAATCAGTCATCAGTAATCAGCGAAGAGTCAGTGCGGATTGATCACTGATGACTGATTACTGTTCACTGATCACTGCTTACTCTTCGCTCGTGCCGTGAAAGAGTCCCAGATAGCTGTGGTATCTGCGTTCCGCGATGAGTCGGCGGGCGACCGCGTCCTTGATCGCGCAACCTTTCTCGTGCGTGTGCGTGCAGTCGGGGAAATTGCACAGCGGCACGAAGGGACGGAACTCCGGGAGGTAGCCTTCCATTTCTTCGGGGCGAGTGTCCCACAACTGAAGTTGCCGCACACCGGGTGTGTCCACCACCCAGCCGCCGAAGTTCAGCTTGATGAGCTGCGCGTAGGTCGTGGTGTGTCGGCCTTTCTGGTTTACTTCGCTCACGGATTTCACCGCCAGGCCCAAACCCGGCTGCACCGCGTTCAGAAGAGAGGATTTGCCGACACCGGACTGACCGGAGAACACGGTGGCTCGGTTGCGGAGCTGTTCGCGAAGGCGGTCGATGCCAAAACCGGTGCGCGCGCTGCACAGCAGCACCGGAACGCCGAGTTGCGCGTACAGCCCGATCAGCGGTTGAAGCTCGACCGGGTCCGCGAGGTCAGACTTGTTCAGGCAGAGCACCGGTTTGAGTTCGCCTTGCTGAGCCACGGCCAGGTAGCGATCAATCAAGTGCGGCTTCAAATCCGGTTCAACCAGAGACATGACGATCACGAGCTGATCGACGTTGGCGACGAGCACCTGTTCGCGCCGACGACTTGCGCGTGTGAGGACGCCGTGCCGCGGTTCAACGCGCTCGATCATGCCCTCGTAGGAAGAGGACAGAGGACAGAGGACAAAGGACAGGTCAGAGGATGCACTCCCCTCGCCGTGACTGTCATCGGCCTTCCGGCCTCCGGCTTCTTCTCTGTCCTCTGCCCTCTGTCCTCTGTCCTCTGACACGGCGGGGCGAATCCACACCACATCGCCTGTTGTGACGACACTCCGCTCGTCGGTAGCGAGACTTTTGAGCAATCGGCGGATGGCGCAGCGGAAGAGTCGGCCGTCGTCGGTTTCCACAATCGACGCCAGCCCGTGAACGCGCAGCACTCGCCCGCGCAGGCACTCGCTGGCATCGACCGCGGGCATGTTGGAACCGTCCGCGGCCTCGTCTTGAACGACGGTCCGGTAGCGGGAGAGATCGCCTTTTGCGCGCACGCGTTCGCTGGAGTGAGCGTCCTCGGTGCGCTCGGCTCCTTCCTGGTAGGCGCGTGTGAGGTCGTTCTCCCGCGGCGGCTTCTCGCGGTTCTTGCGAAGTTCCACGCGAACTTTCTTCTTTTTGCTCATGGAGTAATTTTACCCATTCGGCTGTTCTTATGTGGTGCATTGACACCGATTCCTCGACAGCGGAAACTACACTCGCATTCCCTTCCGTTGCTCTCCCCTAACCGGAGCTTTCCATGCGCTGCCGATGGCTACCTGTTGTCTTGCTGCTATCCGGGGGTTTACACCCCCGGCTCGCCCATGCCGAGGATGTCACGATCGCGCCCGGGAAGGACGCAATCGAGTTCAAGGCGGGTTCGGGTGTCGTTGCGAAGTATCTTACCGACCCGAAATACTCCAAGCCGTTCATGTATCCGATGCTCGCGCCGGGCGGCGTGGAGGTCACACGCGGTTGGCCGATGGTATCCGCGCCGCCAATGGGCACAACTGACCACGTTCATCAGAAATCCGTCTGGTTCTGTCACGGAGACGTGATCCCCGAAGGCATTGACCTGAAAGTGAAGACGACCGAGCGAAACGGCAAGGGCGTGGATTTCTGGAGCGAGGCGAAGGACAAGGACGGCAAGCGCCGGCACGGGCACATGGTGTGCGTGAAGGTGGGCGAACCGAAGCAGCACGCCAAGCATCACGCGAGCATTGAAACGCACAACGAATGGCGCACCCCCGACGGCGTGAAGATCATGGACGAAGTGCGTGTGATTCACCTGATCGACACCCCAACCGGCCGGCTGTTTGTGTTCGAGATTACCCTGAAGGCAACAGTCTGCCCGATTATCTTTGGCGATACGAAGGAGGGTTCGTTCGGCATCCGGGTTCGGGACGAGTTTCGGATGGAGAAGAGGCCGAAGCTGATCGGAGGCGATGGCCTGATGACGAACTCTCTGGGGAAGGCCACGGAGAAAGACATCTGGGGTTTGCCTGGCGACTGGGTTGATACTTCAGGCAAAGTGGATGGGAAAGAGTTCGGCGTGACGGTCTTCGATCACCCGAAGAACCCGCGCCCGTCGTGGCACGCTCGCGGCTATGGATTGGTGGCCGCCAACCCGTTCGGCCGCAAGCTCAGCGGCTTCCCCTCGCAGAAGGACAAAACGGACCTGTTGAAGATCGAAAAGGGCGGCGAGTTGAAGCTCAAGTACGGCGTCTACGCTCACACCGGTAACGTCAAGACCGGTAAGGTCGCCGAGACGTACTCGGAATTCAAGAAGTAGTGTGGGTGCGCGTGTGAGTGTGAGTGAAAACCGAAAACCAGCAATTGCTTTGGTTTTGGTCTTCTGTCTTTTCTCACACTCACACTCACACGCGCTCGCTTCGCGAGCGCTATTTCGGAACCATGAGGGTAAACGGTGGCACGAAGGCTTGCAGCGCGGTCATCAGGCCGACGATGCTTGCCAAAAAGACGCTGTGCCAGATTACCGCCTTGAAGATGTCCGCTTCTTTGCCCACCTGATTCGTGCCCGCGGTTGCGACGCAGATGCTCTGAGCGTCGATCATCTTGCCCATCACGCCGCCGGTACTGTTCGCGGTGCATATCAACACGGCCGCGTGGTCAGCGCTCTCGAAGTGCGAGAGGTGACCGGCCGCGTAGAGTTCGCCCGCTGTGATTCGTTGCAAGCTACCGAATAGCGCGTTACTCCCCGCGTCGGTACCGGTGAGGAAGACGCCAAGCCAGCCGAGCATCGCGGCGAAGAACGGATACAGCACGCCGGTCTCGGCGAACGCGACTCCGAGCGTTGCATCCATCCCGGCATACTTCGTGACGTAACTCAAACCCAACATGCACGCGATAGTTGGGATCGGCACCTTCATCTGCACGAAGGTCTTGCGGAAGACTTTGCCAACTTGCGCCCGCGACATGCGGAGCATCACCATAGAAACCAGCGCGGAGAGCAACACCGGCGTGCCGGGCGCGGTCAGCCAGTTGAAATTGAACACGGCCGATTCGGTTTCGCGCAACTTCAGTCCCTTCGGCCCGTCCTGCACCTGGAATCGCTTCACCTCCTTCTCCTGCCCCGTCTCCTCGTCCTTCTTCATGATGCGGAACATATTCGGTTCGCCCGGCACTGGCTCCGCGTCTTTGGGCAAGAGCTTCTGCAACTGGTAGGCGCGCTCTACCTCGTTGTGCAAACCTGGGATTTTCACGGCGTAGAACGAATCAACGATACCGAGGTCGATTGGCCCCTTCTTCTCGATCTGTCTCCCCCAGCCGGAGAGCACCAGGAACGTTGCCATGATGAGCCACGGCGACCACGCCAGGATGACTCGCCCCGCGGTGAGCGGGACTTCCTCCGCTGGCGGACCCTGCAACGCCGCGACTTGCTCCTGAGCGCGTTCGGCTTCGGGATCGTGAGGTGCTTGCGCGGGGTCAGTGGGCTTGACTGGAGTCAGCGGGCCGAGGTCCGAACCTTTTATCTCCTCTCGCGGCTTCCAGACGAACTTCAAAAACAGCGCGAGCATGGCCATCGAGAACATCGAACCGCAGATGTCAGTCAGCGGCCAGATTGGAGGCAGTCCGTAAGCGTGCGCGGTGGCGAAGAAGAACTGGGACGCAGCAAACGATCCACCGCCGACAAGCAGAGCCGGCCAGATGGCCAGTGTCTGCCGCCAGGTACACATCGTCTTGACCATGTAGAGCGGGATCAGGCACGACAGGAACGGAAGCTGGTGCCCGCACATGATGCTGATCTTGTCGGCCGGCACTCCGCTGGAACCTTCGAGCGTGATAACCGGCACCCCCAGCCCGCCGTAACACACCGGCGAGGTGTTCGCGATCAAACAGATCACTGCAGCTCGGAACGGCGGCATTCCCAGCCCAACGAGCATCGCTCCGCAGATGGCGACAGGTGAACCAGCACCCGCTGCGCCTTCCATGAACGCGCCGAAGCAAAAACCGATGAGTACCGCTTGCACGCGGGCATCGCCGCTGAGAGCGCCAATCGACCGACGGATAATGTTGAACTGTCCCGTTTCGACCGTGACGTTGTAAAGGAGCATCGCGGCGAATACTGTCCAGCCAATCGGCAACAGACCGAACGCCATGCCATGCACGAACGATGCGCCGGCCATGTCTAGAGGCATTCCGTAGACGAGCCACGCGAGCAGAATGGCAATGACCGCGCCCGTGGCACCCGCCAGACTCGCGATCCACCTCCGCGCGACAAGAAGATAGAAGAGAGCGAGGACCGGCAACGCGGCAATGATGGTCGAGAGGATTCTGTTCCCGACCGGGTTCAGATCCTGGACGTAGACGGCGAACAGCGGCATGGCGAGTGACCTTTCGGCAGGAGATAGTCCGCGATGCTACCGTGAGATGAGCGAAGTGCCAAGTTTCAAGTTTTGGTAGCCCCGCCGAGCCGAGTCGGGCGCTGGAAGTAGGTGCCGCTTGCCGAGCGGCACTGCATTCATCAGAGCCGCGACTGTCAGGGAGCGGGTGGGACAGCCAGTCTCACGCACTCCCTGACGGTCGCGGCTCCGAAAGACAGCCCGCCTCGGCTCGGCGGGCCTACGAAGACCGCACAATCCGCAGCGCGCGCAAATCCTGAATCCGGGTGGAGTTTGCCAGTCCGGAAACTCGGCGGATTTGCGGAAGCGGATTGGATGCGGAAGCCGAGAGAAGATGAGTCACTGACAGAACGCAGTGAATCCCGCCCGATTCTGCCGGTCACCGCCGGGCCGGTTCGTAGGAGAACGCACTCATGTCCCGCACTTACAAGATTGTCGGGTTTGTCTTCGTCGTGCTTCTCGGCGTTTACGGTTGCACTCAGGGACCGGGCGGCAATGCCGGTTCCAGCAGCACCGGTGCCAACACCGCGAAGGTGCAAAAGCTTGAAGACGATTACCGCGCGGCAATCGCGGCACGCGACCAGTTCCGCCAGAAACTCGCTGTCGCGGAGGAAAAGCAAACGCAGACGCAAAACGAGTTGGAGAAGGTGAAGGCCGATGCGGCCGCTGAACGCGACGCGCTCAAGGCCGAGGTGAAGGCCCGCACAGGCGAACGCGACACGCTTCAGATTCAGTATGAGAGCTTCCGCAAGAACCTGAAGGAACTGCTCGGCCAGGCGGACACCGCAGTCGGCAAGTTGAACCTCCCGCCTCCGCAACCACCCGCGGAACTGGGAGCGTCGCGGAATTGAGTGCGTTTAGCGAACCCCGCCCGCAAGGGCGGTGGGTTACTTGACCCACCCCTTGCGGGCGGGGTTCGCAGTTAACTCGCCGGGTCTTTGCCGTTGAGCCACGGGCCGGCGAGTGATTGGTGTGGAGGAGGTTGAACGGTTCCGCCATCTCCTCCGGTCCAGCCGAAGACTTGATTTGGCTTCGCACGCGACTTGCTTCGCTTCTCCAACCGCTCCGCCCAGTTCGCATCGGCCGCGACCACTTCCCGCTTCTCCTTGTCCCAGAGCAGTGCTTGACCTGTGCGGTAACTCTGCACGGCCATTGCAGCAGTCGAGACGGCAGCGGCTCCGAGGTCCGGCGGGCTGAAGGTACTTTGCTGCTTTGCGCGTACGCAGGCGAGGAAGTTCTCCCAGAGCGTTTCAGTATCGTTTCGAGGAGGTTCCACCGCGACGAACTGAGCCGCTTCTACTGTCTGTTCGAGGCGTGGAGGGAAACTCGCTCCTCGTGTCGGGTCGTCGCGGAAGAGCTGGAAGCCGCCTTTGACGAACTTGATCGCGCCGAGTCGCCCGCGAATCACTTCTTCCATCGGATAGCCGCTGAGTGTCGTTGCGGTGACAACGAGTTGACACCCTTCTTCGTAATCGGCAACGACGGAACACACATCGGGCACATCGCGGCCATCGTATTCGAGGTACAGCCCACCGCCGGCCGTCACGCGCGCTGGGAATCGCACGCCCATTGCGGCTGTCATTCGCGTGACGTGATGCGTGAGCAGATCGGTGAACGGTCCGCCAGAGAAGTGCCACAGGCAGCGCCACTGCGCGAACGCGGCGCGGTCAAAGGGCTGTTCTCGCTGTGTTGGGCCAACACGCGAACCGGCGAACTCGAACTGATGGCCCAGGAAGAGATCCCAGTCGACTGTTTTCGGCGTCATCTGTTTCGCAAGCCGGTAAAACCTCCACTGCCCGCGCACATCGTTGCGGAAGAAGCCCGTTTGCGCGTGTGCAACGTGACCAATCACCCCGGTGCGGATCGTATCGAACGCCTTCACCCATACCCCATCAGCCATTGACTGCACGCCAACAGTTACCACGCGCCCGGAATGCTTCCACGCATCAACCACCGCGACGGCTTCTTCCGCTGTGCGCGTCATGGGCTTCTCGACAAACACATCCTTGCCCACGGAGAGCGCATCGGCGGTCATCTTGCCGTGCCAGTGGTCGGGCGTGGTGATGCACACCGCGTCCACGTCCTTGCGGTCAAGCACGACGCGATAATCCTTCGTGACTCGGCTCTTGTCGTTCACATCAAGCCCGCACTTGCGAGCGGAAGGGAACAGCCCTTGCGAATAGCGCCGACGAGTGACCTTCCCGCCAAAGTGAACCTCGTACTCGTCTTCGAGGCCATCCCACACATCGCACACCGCGACCGCGACAACACCTTTTCCATCGCGCGCGAAGCGGTTTACCAAGTCGATGTGTGCTTGCGCGCGGCCACCGCAGCCGAGGAAGCCGACCCGCACGCGGTCGTTGCTCCCCGACACGTTGGCATAACTCGCGGCCGACAGCGACAGAGCCGCTGCCGAGCCGAAGAACTTGCGACGATCGAGTGGAGTAGTCATTGTTCGTCCCAGGGGTTGAAACCCCTGGCTATTCTCGGTGACGCCGTTGGCGTCAGCAAAGAAAGCAATTCCCTTCGCAACGCCACTTTTTTGACCCTGAAGGGGTCACCGGCAATAGCCAGGGGTTTCAACCCCTGGTTGGGCGGTGCGAATCGTTCCCGTCATCATATCCAACGGGTCGCGGGGTTCGTATGATTCATCTAGTTTGCGCGGAACTCTCTTACGACGCGAGACGATCCACCCCACATGCAAGCAAAACTCGCTCTGGCAGACGGCACCGTGTACACCGGCCGCGCGTTTGGCGCTCCCGGCGAAACGCTCGGCGAGGTTGTGTTTAACACCTCCATGACCGGCTATCAAGAGGTGCTCACCGACCCATCCTACACCGGCCAGATCGTGACGATGACTTATCCGCTGATTGGGAATTACGGCACGACGAGCGAGGATCAGGAGTCATCGCGCATTCAGGTCGCGGGGTTTATTGTGCGTGAACTCACGCGCATTCCGAGCAACTTCCGGTCGAGCGGCAACCTGGACACTTACCTGAAAGCGAGCAACATCACCGGCCTCGAAGGTATTGATACAAGAGCGCTCGTGCGCCGGCTGCGCGTTCGCGGAGCGATGAACGGCGTTCTTTCGACAACCGATCTCGATGACGCTTCGCTCGTGTCGAAGGCTCGCGCGTTCCCCGGCATGGAAGGCCGCGATCTGGTCAAGGAAGTGGTGCCCGCGAAGGCGTTCACCTGGAACGCGGGTTTCGGCCCGTTCGCGGATCATGTGCTTCCGCACCGGCCGCCAGAGAAGCGCGTTGTCGCGATTGACTACGGCATGAAGTGGAACATCCTGCGCTGTCTCACGCAGATCGGTTGTGCTGTGACTGTCGTTCCCGGCACCGCGACCGCCGAGGAAGTGCTTTCTCACAAGCCCGACGGCGTGTTCCTCTCGAACGGCCCTGGCGACCCGGCCGCGGTGGACTATGCGATCAACACCGTGAAGAACCTCATCGGCAAGAAGCCCATCTTCGGCATCTGTCTGGGTCATCAGTTGCTCGGCTTGGCATTCGGAGCGAAGACTTTCAAGTTGAAGTTCGGTCACCGCGGCGCGAACCAACCGGTGCGCAACGAGCAGACGGGTCAGGTGGAAATCACGACTCAGAATCACGGCTTCGCGGTCGATCCGACAACACTTCCTCGCGACGTGATCCC
>JAKEEV010000916.1 GCA_022616395.1 Planctomycetia bacterium
TAAGGCGTAACGCGGTCATTCAGGTCGTAATTCGCACGGCGACAAATGAGCAAGTGATGGACATCCACTGGCTCCATGAGGGCGCTCCAAACAAGGTCGATAGTATTCTACCCGCAAGATGAATGTTAAGCGAGTCGGCTTGCCCCGGCACTGAGGATTTGGATGCCCGACGAAGTGATCGAGATTGAGCGGTTGGTGGTGAGGTATCGCGGAAAGCCCGCCCTTGAAGGGCTGGACCTGCGAGTGCCTCGGGGAGCCGTTTACGCCTTTCTGGGCGATAACGGAGCCGGCAAAACCACCACCATGAAGATTCTCACCGGGCTGATGCCCCCCGATTCCGGACGCGCGAGAATCCTCGGGCTAGATTGCTGGGCACGAGCCACCGAACTGCGTCACGGCGTCGGCTACATGCCCGAACGCCCGCGCTTCTACGACTGGATGACCGTCTCAGACATCGGCTGGTTCACCGCGTCGTTCCACCGCCCGGGCTTCTTACCTCGGTATCGCGAATGGTCCGAACGCCTCGGACTCGATGCCACCAAGAAGCTGCGCGATCTCTCCAAAGGCGGCTACGCTCGCGTCGGGCTGGCTCTGGCACTGGCCCCGGACCCGGAAGTGTTGCTCCTCGACGAACCCACATCCGGTCTCGACTTGCTCACGCGCCGAGAGTTCCTCGCCTCCCTCACCGACCTCGCGGCCGCCGGCCGCACCGTGTTCATCACCAGCCACTCGATCGCGGAAATGGAACGAGCGTGTTCCCACGTCGGATTGCTTCGCGATGGCAAGATGACCCTCTCCGCGACTCTCGAAGAAGTCCGAAAGAAGGTGCGGCGTCTGAGTCTTCGATTCGAGCAAGCACCCCCCGACCCAACCGGTCTGGGCACACTGCTCGGCAAGCACGTCACCGGTCGGTTCTGGCAAGCGCTGATTCAAGACCCCAACCCGGACGCGGTCGCGGCTCTGCGAATCCGTCCCGACATATCTGATTTCGAGGACGTGGCGGTCCCGCTCGAAGAAGTGTACGCTGGCCTGATGTCAAAACCGACCGAGAACGGCCAGGTGCCGATGGTCAAGCGAGTGGAGAGTAATCAGTAATCAGTGATCAGTAATCGAGTCATCAGTCATCGAGTCATCAGTCATCAGTTTCCAGGAAGAATGGTGAGCATCGATTACTGTTCACTGATAACTGATCACTCGATTACTGATCACTGACAACCGGAGGTTTCCGGTGATTCGCGCGGTGGTGTGGAAAGAATGGCGAGAGCAGGGGCTGATTGGCCTCGCGCTTGTCGTTTTGGGCAGCGGGATTTTGGTGGCAGTGGCGATGCTCGCTGATCCGCCCTCGCCCTCGGCAGCCCCGACGGACGTGATTCGGTCGTTGGGGCTTGGGCGACTGGCCACGCTGATGCTCGTGGTGACCGCGGGCATGGTGTGCGGCGGGGCGCTGTTCGCGGCCGAACGCGAGGCCGGGACGATGCCGTTTCTGGAGACTCTCCCGGCTCCGCGCTGGCGACTCTGGTACTCGAAGATGGTGGCGGGGTTCGGGCTGGCTGTCGTTCAGATTGTACTTCTACTGGCAACCGCTTTCGCGCTGGAGTTGGCCGATGTTCCGTTCGCCCGCCGCGTTGTTATCTATTCGCTGATGGCGTTCGCCTGGGGTGCGCTTGGCTCGACGCTGGCGCGCACAACCCTCGGTTCGGTGGGTGTGGCCATTCCCTCCGCGACTCTGGCAACATTCATCTTCCTCGTGCCAATCTACATCTTCTTTACCAGACCCGGAACGAGCTTCCCGCGACCAAGCGGCTGGGTACTCTTCGAGGTGTTGATGCTGGGCACGCCGCTGTTGGTGTCGGCGTGGCGGTTCACCGCGCTGGATCGCGATCGCGCGGCCAACGACACCACCGGAAGCGCGGTTCCCGGCGTGGCGTTACAGGTCGAACATCCCCCCTCGCCTCCCACCCACACGCGGGCCGGAATGGGATTCCGAGCCTTGGCGTGGCTTGCGCTTCGCCAGATGGTTGTGCCCGGCTCGGTGTTGTCTGTATTCGCGCTGGTGTGTGGGCTGTCTCTGCTGGCTCCGGGAACTCAGGCGGTGTTTGTGTGGCCGGGGCTGGCTCTGGCGGCCGGTGTGTTGGCCGGTGTGTTGGCGTTCGGCGACGAGCAAACTCACGATACGGCTCGGTTCTGGGGCGAACGGCGCTTACCCATCGGGCGAGCCTGGATGGTCAAGATCGGTCTGCATCTGGCTCTGACCGCCTGGCTACTGGTTCTCTTGGCATTGCCATCGATCATCCGTTCCCAGTTTGAACAGAACAGCCGGTTCGCACACGGTCCGAGCATCTTCTCCTCGGTCTTCCGCAGCCGGCTGTTCGACGAGATCGGTTCGCACGGATGGAAATACTTGCTCCTGCCAGCCGCCTACGGGTTCGCGGTCGGTCACCTCTGCGGGCTGCTCTTCCGCAAACTGGTTGTCGCCAGCGGGGTGGCCGTGATGGTGGCTGGCAGCCTCGCAGCTCTCTGGATGCCTTCCCTGTTGGCCGGCGGAGTGAAGCACTGGCAAGTATGGCTACCAGCGGCACTGATTCTCTTCACCGGACGCTTACTCATTCGCCCGTGGGCAACCGACCGGGCTTTAAACGTTGGTCCGCTGTTGCGATTGACCGGCGGCTCGACCGCGGCCCTGCTGGCTCTTGCGGCCGGAATCGCCTATCGCGTTGTGGAAGTGCCGGACGATCCGAGCGGAAGCGACGACATCACGTATGTGAATTCACTGCCGGCGTACGATGTGAACTACACGGGCCGCGAATTTCGAGCCGCGGCCGAACGCTATTCCCGAGTCGCGACTGCCAGCGCTGCCATGAACCCCGACCTGAACCGCCCAATCGATGGCCGACGCCGACCACGAATCGACGAACGGCTCGACATGGTCTTGCGCGCCGGTTGGTCACCGGCGGATGCTGAACTGGGGGCGTGGCTGAATCGAGTGTTCGCGGATCGACCGACAAATCCTGATGAGAAAGCCTGGTTCGTTCAAGCCACGGAAGCCGCCGCGAAGCCAGTTGGCTTCTACGAACCGCCACAACTCACCAGCACGGCCACGGCCACCGCGGTGGCGATGGACAACGCACGCAAGATGGCGATCACACTGCTGGCGCGCGGGCTTCAACAGCAAGCAGCCGGCGATCCGGTTTCCTTCGTCCAGGCGTTTCGCACCACGATTGCGCTGGCTCGCAATGTCCGCAGTGGATCGGGCATTGCTGGGCTCTCGGCGGCTCTGGATATTGAACGAATCGCCTTCCTGGCCGCGGATCGATGGCTGGAACGATTGGCAGGCGATGGCGCGGGCGACGTCGCCCGCACACTGACTTTCGCCATGGCCAGCGCCGACGAGTTGCCCGAATTCGACCCCCGACCACACATCCTCGCCGATCGCTACACGATGCGGGAACTCATGAAAGCCCCCAGCCACTGGCTCACCGCCATTCTCGCACCACACGGCACAGCCCCCGAACAGGCCACACCCGAAGCCGACCTCATCGCCTTCGCCTGGAACGTACCCTGGGAACGGGAACGCACCCGGCGACTGGTGGGCCTGACAATCGATGGCACCCCGTTAATCACCCAGTTCCGGTTGGTCACCGGTCGGCCTGGCAGCGGTCTGCTGCTGGCTCGCCATCGATCCCTCCCCGAACTCATTGAGGCCGACCGCCAGATTCGCGTCGTCCGCCGGGTGTCGGTTCTCAAAACCGCCGTGCGGGCCTTCCAAACCAATCACGGCAATCCGCCCGCGACCCTGACGGCTCTCATCGAGAAGCGTTATCTCGACCGACTGCCCGACGATCCCTATGCCGAGCGCGGGACGTTCGGCTACCGCGTGTCTGAGGGAGAAATGCTCCGCAACCCGCCGCGTGCCGGCCCCCTCCTCCCTGGACGCGGAATCGAGGAGTCGCCGACCATCCCGGTTCAACGCGGGCAGATGATCTTGTGGAGCGTCGGTGCTGATCGGATTGACCAAGGCGGTCGTGTTCCGCCCGGTGGCGCGCGTGCCGAAGACCTGGTGTTCCTGGTCCCGCTCCCACTACCGAAGCCCTAATGACTTGGCTTCCAGATGAACACTGCCGGCCTTACTTCCCTGCACGGGCAAAAGGCACGGGCACGGAAAAGACTTCACTTGAAGGAGACGAACCCATGCGAACTTGCCGGATGCCGCTTGCGGTCGCCGCCACTGCGGCGATTCTGATTGCCATGCCGACCGCGGCCGAGGAGAAACTTGGCCCTCCGACCAGGGAGCAATACAAGGCCGCGGCCGAGAGCCTCAAGCAAATCGGGCTTGCGTTCCACAACTTCGAGAGCGCCAACAGACACTTCCCCGGCAACATCGAAGACAAGGACGGCAAGCCGATGTTGAGTTGGCGCGTCGCGATCCTGCCTTACATCGAGCAGGAAGCTCTTTACAAGCAATTCAAACTGGATGAGCCGTGGGACAGCGACAACAACAAAAAGCTCATCGAGAAAATGCCCAAACTTTATGCGCCGGTGCGCATCAAGGCGAAGAAGGGCGAGACGTTCTACCAGATGTTCAGCGGAGCAGGCACGCTCCTGGAACCAAAGGAGAAGATCGGTATCCTCAGCATCACCGATGGCACGAGCAACACGGGTCTGGTGTTTGAAGCTGGCGACCCGGTGATCTGGTCGAAGCCCCAGGACATGCCATTCAACGAGAAGAAGCAGCTTCCCCGCATCGGAGCACCGCTTGATGGCGAATGCACCGTTGTCCTGTGCGATGGTTCGGTGAAGGTGCTGAAGAAGGACGCTGACGAGGGGGAACTCAAGAAGTTCATCACCCGCGCCGACGGCCAAGTGATCGACCTCGACAAGATCACGAAGTGAGGGAAGAAATAGCCGCACGATGTACGCAGAAAACACAGATCAGAAAAGACAGAATGGCCACAAAAAAGCACACAAGGCACAAAAGAATACAGAAGACAAAGAGTTGAGATCAAGTTTTCTCTGTCTTTGGTTTTCTTTTGTGCTCTGTGTGCTTTTTTGTGGCCATTCTCTTCTATCTTGATCCTGCCTTTCATCCGTGGCTCTTCGCCGCTTCTTCACTCCACGAAGATGAACTCCTTCGCGTTGAACAGCACGTGGGCAAGGTCTGCCCATGCTTTCGGGTGATCTGGCTTGCCGTACTCGGTCGATAGCTCCTTCACGAACTCCGTCGCGGCCGTTAACTCCTCCTTCGTTGGCGTGCGAGCGAACGCACTCACATACATCTCGCGCACGCGATCTTCCGCGGTGCGGTTGGGCACCGCGAGGACGCGCTTAGCCCACAATTCCGCCTGTTGAAGCACGAACGGGTTATTCAGCATCACGAGCGCTTGCGCGGGCACGTTCGACACCGTGCGCCGACCGATTGTTGTGAACGGCGTGGGGTAATCGAACGCGGTGAACATCGGGTTGAGGAAGTTTCTGCGCACCTGGAGATAGATGCTTCTGCGGCCGTTGCCATCAAGTGGGCCGTTTGTCGATGGTCGCCCGCGGCCAACCTGATGATCGGTGAGGTAAGGCAACACGCCGGGGCCTTCCATCTTCCGATCAAGCCGGCCGCTGACAGCGAGAATGGAATCGCGAATCGCTTCGGCTTCGAGCCGCCGGACGTTCTGTCGGTGCAGAAGTTTGTTCTGCGCATCAATCCATTGCGGATTTCGGATTTCGGAATGCGGAATGGAAAACCCAAGTACATTCTTTGATTCCGCAATCCGAATTCCAAAATCCGCAATTGAGGATTGCCGGTATGCGGTCGAGAGCACCATCAGCCGGTGCATTGCTTTCAAACTCCACTTCTTCTCGAGCAATTCGGTTGCGAGCCAGTCGAGCAACTCCGGGTGTGTGGGGAGTTGACCCTGGAGGCCGAAGTCATCGGGTGAGCGCACGATTCCTTCGCCGAAGTGGTGTTTCCAGAGTCGATTGACGATCACACGCGCGACGAGTGGGTTACTTGGATCGGTGATGCTTTTCGCCAGTTCGAGCCGGCCGCTTCCCGGACTCGTGAACGCTGGGCGGTTGAATGCTTCGAGCGTTCCGCGATGAGCCACAACGCCCAGGCTCTTGTGACTTCCGCGAATGAAGACGCGTTCGTTGATGCCGGTGCCGTCTCGCATGGTTGGGGCACGCTGGAGAGGTGGGAGTTTCGCCTCCAGCTCGCGAAGACGCGCAAGCAACTTCTTCACGTCCGGATTGTCGTGCGTTGCGGGCAGTTCCCACCGCGACACCTTGTGTACTGGGTCCGCGGGCGGTGCGCTCTGCGCGAACCATGCCTCGGTGATCGCGAAATACCCGGGGCCATCGTCGAGTAACTCCAGATATGCGGGCTGACCTTTCCACATGCCCAGATCGAACACGATCCACCGAAGTTCCTCGCCGGGGTTGATCGGTTGTGCGAGTCCGCCGTAAATCGGGTTCTGGATCAGTTGCAATCCGTTGAGGATGAGGCGCGCTTTGGCTTCGCGTCCGGCGACACGAATTGCCAGATACGGCTTGTCGATGGTGAACGTGGGCGAACGCAGCGCGCCGGCAAGTCGCGTGGCTTCGTGTCCGCTGTGTGGGAATGCACTGCTGTTTTCCGGGCGCAAGGCAAGGCCGTCCGCGTCCCAGCGACTGCGCCAGCCAGCGCCGAATTCCTCGAAGGCAACCGATTTCGCGCGCCAGGCGCGTCCCGCATCAGAAACGCCGGGTGGAATGTCCGGCTTGGCGCCTTCCATCAATCGCTTGCGAACGGTTGCCAGTTCATCGAGCCACTTCAGCGCCGGCGTCGGGTCACCGACATCCGCGCGGTTGAAGCGCGAACTGGCAATCACGCCGAAGAGCGCGTAATAGTCCTTCGTCGCGATCGGGTCGAACTTGTGATCGTGACAGCGCGCGCAGGAGATCGTCAGGCCGAAGACCGCCTTGCCGAACACGTCAATCTGGTTGTCGATGCGGTCCGCGAATTCCCCGCGCGAATCAACGGGCGAATGCTTCGCCTCTCCGAACCACCAGAAGCCCGTCGCGATGAGCGATTCGTTCAGTCCGTCCTTGCTGCGCCGCGGAGTGGGCAAAAGGTCGCCCGCGATGTGTTCGGTGAGCAGTTGATCGAACGGCAGATCGGCGTTGAAGGCGCGGATGATGTAGTCGCGATAGCGCCAGGCGTCGGGAATCTCGAAGTCGAACTCGTGGCCGTGCGTCTCGGCGAATCGAACGAGGTCGAGCCAGTGCCGGCCCCAGCGCTCGCCATAGTGCGAACTCGCAAGCAGCTTATCGACAACTTTTTCGTAAGCAGCGGGTGAATCGTCCTTCAAGAACGCATCCACCTCCGCGGGCGTCGGCGGCAATCCGATGAGATCGAAGTACACACGCCGAAGCAGCACGCGCTTGTCGGCGGGTGGCGCGAACGTCAACCCGGCGGCATCGAGTTTGGCGAGCAAGAAAGCGTCGATTGGGTTTCGGAGTTCAACTTTCGGATTTCGGATTTCCGGCGCTGCTGGTCGCTTGATCGGTTGGAACGACCAGTGCGCCTTTGCGCGGGCGTGCAGATCGAATTTCTCGCCGGGGTCTTTCGCGCCAACGCCGCTGTCATCCGGCCACGGAGCACCACCCTTCACCCATTCGGTCAGTATTGCAATGTCCGCGTCCGAGAGCTTCCCCTTCGGCGGCATCTTGATGTCATCGTTGTAATTGATCGCCTTCACGAGCCGACTTTTCGCCGGATCGCCGGGCACGATGGCCGGGCCATTCTCGCCTCCTTTGGCGAACTCGGCCTTCGAGTCCATGCGTAACCCGCCCTTGTGCTTGACCGCGTCGTGACAGCGAGCGCACTTGGTCGCGAGAATCGGCCGCACCTTCTTCTCGAAGAACTCGTTATCGACCGGCTCCGCGGCTCTGGCCGTTGAGAGAGAAACACACAGCGCAAGTGCCAGAATCAGTGATAATCGCATGAAACAGACTCGTTAAGCGCGAAGCAGGCGGCAATCGCTCTATCTTCGCCGACACGCGAGCTTGGTTCAACAAAGTAGTAGTCGGCCGACAGGCTGGCACCGTGTGCCGTTCTGTTTTCATGCAACGACACAAGGGAGTGTGCCTCCGACATCCTTTGAAACGCTCGCCAAGCTCTCCGTCATCGCGTACCTTGTATCGGTAACTCGTCGCGAGGTTTCCCATGTTCCTTTCCGCTGCACTTGCCGTGCTGCTTTCCACGCAGCCGAATGACCCACCCAAGCCGTTCGAGTTCAAGGCCGGCGACCGCATTGTGTGGCTCGGTAGCACGCTCGTGGAACGCGAACAGCGATACGGCTACTGGGAAACAGCTCTCCTGGCCGCGAACGCGGACAAGAACATCACCGTGCGCAATCTCGGCTGGAGCGGAGACACGGTACACGGCGAAGCACGCGGGCGATTCGATTTCAACAACCCGGACATGTGCTTCAAGCAACTGGTGAACCTGACTCTGGAACTAAAACCGACCGTGATCTTCATCAGTTACGGCACCAACGAAGCCTTTGAGGGGAAAGAAGGCTTGCCGAAGTTCGAGAAGGGCCTGGAGAAGCTGCTCGATGCTCTCAAGCCCGCGAAGGCGCGGATCGTGCTCCTCTCACCGATGCGATTCTACCGCACAAAGAGTTACCCCGACCCGATTCCGATGAACGAAAAACTGAAACTCTACCGCGACAGCATCAAGGCCATCGCGGAGAAACGCGACGTCCACTTCGCGGACTTGTACCACGTGTGGCCCTCGTTCCACATCGTCAGCGAGAACGGAATGCACCTCACCGAGGACGGCTACAAGCACACCGCGGTTCCATTCACGGGTATACTCGGCCAGAAGTACACGCGGTTTCCCGAAACCAAGCTGGAATCGCTCCGTCAGGCCGTGATCGCGAAGAACGAGTTGTTCTTCCACCGCTGGCGACCGCAGAACGAAACGTACCTGTTCGGCTTCCGCAAGCACGAGCAGGGGAAGAACGCGAAGGAAGTCGCCGAGTTCGACCCGCTGGTGGCAAAGGCCGAAGACGAGATCGCGAAGTTGCGGAAGGAACTGAAGTAAAGCGGACCGCCTCTATGGACCGCGGCCGTCCCGGCCGCATGTGACAAGCGGGCCAGAGGCCCGCGGTCCATACTCAGAGACACCCGCTCCCTCACGGTCGCGGTTCACCAAAAACCCAACCCAACACACTCCCCATGCGATACTACATCCTCGCCTTGCTCGTCGTGCTCTCTCCGGTGTTCGTGCTCGCGCAGAAGGACGCGAAGGTGCCCGATCCGGACCCGGAGCTTGAACGCAAGACGTTCATCGTTGCCGAAGGATTCGAGGTGAATCTCTTCGCGGCCGATCCGCTGTTGGCGAAGCCGATTCAGATGAACTTCGACCCGCAGGGGCGCTTGTGGGTGGCGACGAGCGAGATTTACCCGCAGATCAAGCCCGGCGAGAAGGCCAACGACAAGATCATCATTCTGGAAGACACCGACACCGACGGCAAAGCCGACAAGACGACGGTGTTCGCGGATGGGTTGCTCATCCCCACTGGCATTGAGCCGGGCGACGGAGGAGCGTATGTCGCGAACAGCACGGAACTGGTTCACCTGTCGGCATCGAAGCCTGGAGGAAAGGCCGACAAGAAGAAGGTGCTGCTCTCCGGCTTCGGCACCGAAGACACTCACCACATCATCCACACGTTCCGCTGGGGACCGGACTGCCGGCTGTACTTCAATCAATCCATTTACATTCACAGTCACATCGAAACTCCTCATGGTGTGAAGCGACTCAACGCGGGCGGCATCTGGCGCTTCAACCCGGACAAGACCGAACTCGATGTCTTCGCTCGCGGATGGATCAACAGTTGGGGTCACGCTTTCGACAAGTACGGTCAGTCATTCGTGACGGACGGAGCCGGAGGCGAGGGCATCAACCACGCGATCCCCGGCGGCTATTACCTCACAAGCGAGGGCCCGCACCGCCAGCGCGTGCTGCACGGCATGAACCCCGGCTCTCCGAAGTATTGCGGACTCGAAATCATCAGCGGTCGGCACTTCCCGGCCGACTGGCAAGGCGACCTCATCACAAACGACTTCCGCGGGCATCGCGTGTGCCGATTCAAGCTGAAGGACGATGGGAGCAGCTTCGCGGCTCGCGAGATGACGGAAGTCATCAAGAGCAATCACCCCGCGTTCCGGCCAATTGATGTGAAGATGGGACCGGATGGAGCGCTGTACATCGCGGACTGGTACAACCCGATTATCCAGCACGGAGAAGTGGACTTCCGCGACCCGCGCCGAGACAAGACTCACGGCCGCATCTGGCGAGTGACCGCGAAGGGCCGCGACCTCGTGAAGAAGCCGAAACTCGTGGACGCGACCATCCCGGAATTGCTCGACCAACTGAAATCGCCCGAAGACTGGACTCGCCTGCAAGCCAAACGCGTGCTGAAGGAACGCGGAAAGGAGAAGGTGTTGCCGGAGTTGGAGAAGTGGACCAACGCCATCGACATCGAGAGGCATGACGAGAATCATCTTCTTGAGGTGCTCTGGGTTTGGGATGCTGCACTCACCGACAACAGAGGCGTTACACAGGCTCAAGTCAAAGCGTACGGTGCAGTGCTGAAGCGCGGCGTCTTTGCGAACAGCCCACAAGTCCGTGCAATCGCAATACGACTCAGTGGAGAGCGTCACGCCAAGGGGCCAAAGAGTGGCCCGCTGGAGATCTACAAGGAGCACTGGTGTCGCGGCGACCATCCTCGCGTTCGGCTTGAAGCTGTTCGCTCGCTTGGTGCTTTTCGCTCAGCGGTGGCGGCGGAAGCAGCACTCTTGGTCCTCGACAAGCCGATGGACCGCACGCTCGATTATGCGCTGTGGCTGACGATTCGGGAACTGGAGCCGTACTGGATGCCGGAGTTTAAATCAGGCAAGCTCGACTTTGGAGGAGACGCGAAGAAGATCGCCTTCGCCCTCTCCGCGGCCGCGAACAAGGACACCGTGAAGCCCGTGGTCGCGCTCATCGATGGCGGCAAGTTGCCGAAGGAGAACGTCCACGGAATGTATCTGCTTCTCACGCAGATAGGCGGGCCAGACGAGTTGGTGAAGGTACTTGGTTTCGCTGGTCGCGATTCTGGCGTGACCCCCGCAGCGCGCATTGAACTGGTGCAGGCCGTAGAGGACGCGATTCGCACGCGCAAGGTTCCTCCTCCAAAGCTCGCGACCGGCTTACCGAGTCTGTTGCGTCAAGATGGAGCCGTTGCTCATTCGGCCATGCGAATCGCGGGGTTGTGGAAAGTCGCTGCTCATCGCGTGATGCTCGACACGGCCGCGAGCGAACCCGAAACGCCCGACCACGTTCGAGCAACAGCGCTCGAAGCGCTCGCTCTGTTCGGCGATGACAAAGCGAAAGCGCTTATCACGAAACTCTGCTCCGCGGATCAGAAACCGGCGGTGCGAAGAATGGCAATCACAGCGCTCGCGGGTCTGGATATGCCAACCGCGGCCACCAAAGCAGGCGAGTTCCTTCCCAATGCCAAGCCGGAAGAAGAACTCGGCGAGTTGTTCGCCGCGTTCTTAAACCGTAAGGGAGGCGCGGGTGTGCTTGCGAAAGCTCTGGCGGGGAAGAAACTCAACGCCGAAGTCGCGAGGATCGGCCTCAAGTCCGCTCGCGCGTCCGGTCAACCGGCAGACGAACTGATTGCCGCACTCACAAAGGCGGGCGATCTGGGCGCGGCCAAAAAGCCGCCCACGCCAGACGAAGTGAAGGCCCTCGTCGCTGACGCGATGAAGGGGAACGCGGTTCGCGGGGAGTTGGTGTATCGCAGAAAGGAATTGCAGTGCATGGCGTGTCACGCTTACGGAGGTGCCGGCGGGCAAGTCGGGCCGGACATGACGAGTATCGGCGCCAGCGCTCAGCCGGATTACCTGGTCGAATCGCTTCTCTTGCCGACGAAGGCCATCAAGGAAGGCTATCACGCGATGCGCGTCGTGACCGCCGACGAGAAGGTGTATCTGGGCGTGAAGGTGCGCGAAGCGGATGGATTACTCGTTCTGCGCACTTCAGAAGATAAAGAGATCACCATTCCGGTGAAGGACATCACCGAACGCGGGCAAGCGATGAAGTCGCTCATGCCCGAAGGATTGACCGATCAGCTTACCAAGCAGGACTTCGCGGACCTCGTGAAGTTCCTCACCGAACTCGGCAAGGTCGGCGGACCATACGCACCGAACAAGGCTCGCGTCGTGCGCAGATGGCAAGTGATCGACCCAACCAACCCGAACCTGAACCTCTTCCGCCGAACGCGAGTCTCGGCCGCAGCGGAACCGGACAACCCGTTCGCGTGGTCGCCGACATACTCGAAGGTATCGGGTGTTCTTCCGCTTGGCGAACTGCCGAAGTTCACCGTCTGGAACGACACCGAGGCTCAGACCGTGCTTCGCTTCCAGCTTGATGTGACCACCGCCGGTAACGTGAAGCTCAAGTTCAACTCCGTCGAGCGGTTGGTGGTCTACGTTGGGAATACACCCGTCGAACCGAAACTCGAAACGATCCTCGACCTGAAGACCGGCGTGCAAACGGTCACGATCCTGATTAACCGCCATTGGCGAACCGAAGACCTGCGTATCGAACTCGACGACGTTGCGAACTCGCCGGCGCGAGTGAGCATTGTGGGCGGAAAGTGACATGACGTTGTCACTCTTCGCCGTTCACCTCTCGGATGGAGCGCTCTCCACGGCGTGGTGGGCGTCCGGGTTCGCTGTCAGCGCGCTACTCTTGCTTGTCGCGATGTGTCGGATGCGCGAGGAAGAAATCCCGCGAATCGGCGTACTGACGGCCGCGTTCTTTGTCGGCTCCAGCATCCACTTTCCGCTCGGAATTCTGCCCACGAGCGTTCACTTGATCCTCAACGGTCTCGTCGGTGTCGTGTTGGGTCGGCGCGCTCCGTTAGCGATTACAATCGGACTTCTTCTGCAATACCTGTTGCTCTCGCACGGCGGACTGACGACGCTCGGCATCAACGCCTGCATCGTGGGACTTCCCGCGCTCGTTGCGGGAGTCGCATACCCTCTCTTGCGGCGTCCGGGTGTGCCCGCATTCGCGCGCGGAGTGTTACTCGGAGGAGGAGCTTGCGCGGCCGCGGTCACGCTGAACTTTCTGGTGCTGCTCGTTGGCGGGAAAGAAGACTGGCACTTGCTCGCGAAACTCGTGCTTCTCGCGCACGTGCCCATTGTGATAATCGAAGGGCTGATGCTCGGCGTGCTGGTGAGTTACCTAGAGAAAGTGAAGCCGGAGTTGCTGGGCGAGCGTTCTTCGTAGGTGCCGCTTGCCGGGCGGCACAGGGGAAATGCGGAACGCGGAACGCGGAATGCGGAATGAAAACCAAATCCACCGTCGGTGTTTGTTGTTTTTCATTCCGAATTCCGCATTCCTCAAAGCCCGCCTCGGCTCGGCGGGCCTACTCATGCCGGGAAGATCTCTTCAAAAGGGATTTCCCATTGTCCAATCCCAACGCTAACGGTCACGGTCTGCTTCTTCGCATCCACCTTCACTACGCGGCCCGTGGAACCGAACCGCGACACCGTGACCATCGTTCCGGGTTTGAGGTTTGCTCTGAGTTCGTTAAGGGCGGCCTTGTCCGCGGCTTCCTTTTCGAGTGCCGCGCGTTGTTTCTCGAACGCTTCCTTCTCGCGGTCGGCCTCGTGTTTAGCCGCGAGAGCTTCCACTTTCGCTTTCTCGGCCTCCTCGCGGAGCTGTTGCAGACGGGCAAGCTCGCCGGTCTTGCCCTTGCGTTTCTTCAGATACTTGTGAGCCTTGCGAAGCAATTCCTTCGGTAACTTCAGCCGACGGGCAATCTTCAGCGCGTTACTCATGCCGAACTGACCGATGTGCAGCCGGTACGTTGGCCGCATCGTCTCGACATCGAATTCCACGGCACCGTTTTCCGCACGCGGGTTGTTGAAGGCGTAAGTCTTCAGGTCGCCGAGGTGAGTTGTCACGATCGCGCGGCAACCAATCGAATCGAGTTGATCGAGGATCGCCCGACCGAGTGCTGCTCCTTCTGTCGGGTCGGTCCCAGCGCCGAGTTCATCGAGCAGCACCAAACTTTGATCGTCGGCAACTTGAAGGATGGAAGCGATGCGTGAGACGTGTGAACTGAATGTGCTGAGCGATTGTTCCAGACTTTGCTCGTCTCCGATGTCCGCGAGGATGTGCCTGAACACCGGCACCAGACTTCCTTCACCCGCAGGGATGTGCATTCCACACTGAGCCATCAAGCACAAGAGACCCGTCGTCTTCAACGTGACCGTTTTCCCGCCCGTGTTCGGTCCCGTAACCACCAGCAGGTTGAATCCGATTCCGAGGCGGATGTCGATTGGCACAACCGAACGCGGAACGCGGAACGCGGAGCGCGGAACGGAAGAATCCGAATCGGGAGGCTCGGCAGGTAAAGTTGGTTCGTTGGTGTTCAGTTCCGCGTTCCGCGTTCCGCGCTCCGCGTTCCTGAAGAGCGCTTCCAACAACGGATGACGCGCGGCGCGGAGCCAGAGTCGGCCTTCGGTATTCACATCCGCGGGGTACATGTGGAAGTCGCGGCTAAAGCGGGCCTTCGCGGTAATCAGATCGAGTTTGGCGATCACATCCAGAGCATAGATAAGGGGCTTCGCGACCCGTCCGACTTCGCTGCTGAGTCTGCGGAGGACTCGCTTCACCTCGCGATCTTCGTCCGCCTTCAGTTGCACTCGCTCCGCGCTTAACCCCGCGATGCTCGCTGGTTCGATGAACACCGTTTCGCCGGTGTTGCTCATGCGATGGACAATGCCCTGAACCTTGTGGCGATGATTGACCGAGACGGGCAGAACGTAGTGATCGCCGTGAACGGTTGCGTTCGGGTAACTGAGTATTCGGCGAAGTTCCGGGTCGCGAAGTAAGCGCCGAATTTCGGCCTTCACCTTCTCTTCCAGGTCGTAGAGCTTCTGGCGCACCGAGGCGAGTTCTCGACTTGCCATATCCAGAACGTGCCCGCGGCCGTCGATGCACCCGCCGATGGATTTGCCCACTGTGCCGAGGTCTTCGATGCCGGAGAGGTGGTCAATGACGCCTGAGAGGTGTTCCGCGAGCCGCATGCGATACCGATACATCGCTCCGGTGCAGTTGAGCGCTTCGCTGACTTCCAGAAGCTGCTCCGCGGTGAGCATGGTGCCGATCGCAGCTCTGCGCGCGACAAGCCGAACATCGTGCAGGCCACTAAACGGTGGAGCTTGCCCCAATCCGAGCGCGGTCACCATTTCCGAAGTGAGCGCGATCTCCTCGCGGATCACGCCAACATCGGTGGACGGCTCGATCTGCCGGGCGAGGTCGCGGCCGAGTGACGAAGCGGTGTAACCGGCAAGCAGTTCGCGAACCTTGTCGAACCCAAGCAGGTCGAGCGTGTGAGCGTCCATGGCGGCGGCAGGCGCGCTTTCTACTTCGAGGGTAAGCATGTTCGCTGGACACGCCGGCTCAATGCCGGGTTCGCGACAACTGAATTGTACACGCCCGGCGCTCGCCAAAACCTCGCATCACTTCACCTGGCGCGCCCACGTTTCCAAAAAGTAGCCGCTCTTGGCGGGCGATTCGAACTTGGTCGGGCGGGGCTTGTCCGTCGGGCCATAGCACATCTTCAACTGGTTGCCGGCCAGCTCGTAGATACCGTGACGCTTCTGACCCTTGAATGGCCCCTCCGCGAACTCGAAGGTGATCGTCTTCGGGCTGGCCTTCTCGTCGAGCGCGATGTTTGCAAGCGCCAACCGGAAGACGATGGGCTTGCCCTCCTTGTCCAGTTCCTTCTCCTTGAAGTACAGGTGATACTCGCTCTTGTCGACGACCACCGTCACCTGCTTCATCAACTCGATGGGCATCTGGGCCTTCCCCTCCGACTGAATCTCCAGCGGCTTCCAGTAACCTTGCAGCTTGTCCAGATCGCTTCGTGGCGGAGTGGCCGCTGGCGGATCGGCGGACGCCAGTGTGGTCATGACTAGCACCCCAAACAACGCGCTCACACGGGTCATGAGTCTTCCCCCTCAATTGAACCGGTTTTGGACCGCGTATGCCGATGCTTTGCGCGTGCGTCAACCTCAACCCTCTTCGCGTACAATGCCTGAATGACGAAGCATCCGGACGTAGCGATTGTCGGCGGCGGCATCATCGGCCTCACCAGCGCGTACTTTTTGGCAAAAGAGGGGCTGTCGGTCGAAGTATTCGATCGCGGAGACTTGGGTAAAGAAGCATCGTGGGCCGGGGCCGGCATCCTTCCTCCGGGAAACCCCGCGCGCTCTGCAACATCGGCGGATCAACTTCGCGGAATCGGCTCGGCTCAGTTCCCCAGTTTCTCGGAGGAACTCCGCGAACTCACCGGCATCGACAACGGCTATCGGCTTTGTGGCGGAATCGAGTTTTTGACTCCCGACGATGCGGAAATACCGGCCGTCTGGCGCGCGGAGGGAATCGCGTTCGAGCGGCTTGCACTTCCTGAAGCGAAGCGACTGGAACCGACACTTGGCGATATGAGGGGAGAGCCGTACTTGCTCCCCGCGTGCGCCCAGGTGCGCAATCCGTGGCACTTGCGCGCGCTGATCGCTGCGTGTGAACGCATCGGCGTGAAGTTGCGACCTCACGAGCCGGTCGCTGGCTGGATCACAGCGAACAAGCGCGTGGTGGGAGTTCGGTTGGTTTCGGGCGAGCAAGTCACGGCCAGTCGATTGCTCCTCGCGGGTGGAGCATGGAGCGAACTGCTGCTTGAGGTACTCGGACACAAGCCGCGCGTTCATCCGGTTCGCGGGCAGATTGTGCTCGTGAAGGGCCGCGGGCCGTCGCGCATACTGATGTTCGGCAAGCGGTATCTCGTTCCGCGTGGAGATGGTCTCATCTTGATTGGCTCGACGGAAGAACCGGAAGCCGGCTTCGAGAAGCAGACTACACCCGAAGGCATCTCGGAGTTGCTTGCTTTCGCGTGGGAAGCGGTTCCGGTGTTGGTTGAAGCCTCGCGGGAAGCATCGTGGGCCGGGTTGCGGCCCGGTTCGCCAGACGGCTTGCCCTTTATCGGAAGTGTGCCGAACTGGGAGAATGTGTTCGTTGCGGCGGGACACTTTCGCGCGGGTGTGCAGCTTTCCATCGGCACGGCGCAGGCAATTACCGAGCTGTTCACCAGTAAACCGATGGGTGTGGACCTGAATGCATTCCGGTTGGATCGTTCGCCGAACATAAACACAAAGCAGGCATTTCGTAGCTGACGCGACGTTCGCCCAAAACTGAGCAATAATAGCTGTATGCAACCGACCGAACACCGCTCGGCCGTCGGTCTACTCGCCGACGACCTCCGCTGGCTCGAAGATCACTGCCGCAGGCAGCCGGAACTCGCCGCGCACGCAGGAACCTTGCGGCTAGCGTCCGCGCTCACGAGAAACGTCATCGGCCCGTTCCTCGAAGGCCAACCAACCCGACCTCTGCATGTCGCGGTGGTTGGTGGAGCGGGCGCGGGCAAAAGCACAGTCGTGAATTTCCTCGCGGGAGCACAGGTCGCGGAGGCGAATCCGCAAGCCGGGTTCACGCGCCACCCCACCGCGTTCCTTCCTCCCGGACCCGCGTTCCAGTGGCCCAGCTACATCGGCTTCATGGGTCAAATGCACCGACTCACGCAGGACAAGCCGGCCGATGTCGATGAAGACGTGTA
>JAKEEV010000120.1 GCA_022616395.1 Planctomycetia bacterium
GCTTTCTGCCAAGTGGCAGATCGTTCGCAACGCCGTTCGAGCCTATCGCACGCAACCCCACTACCGCCTCCACGCATACCCGACTGCGTAACTCCTAACAAGAAGACAGAAGTCGGGGGTTTGGATTTGGTTTTCAATTCCGCATTCCGCGTTCCGCATTCTGCATTCCGCATTCCTCTGGTGCCGCTCGGCAAGCGGCACCTACTTGAACTGTGGGTTGCCAGCGGCCTCCCACGAAGTGTTCTCGTGCCCAAATTCGTTGACGCCTGGCTCCGTTTGTGGCGCGGAGATTGCTTCCAATTTCCCTCGTTCGTGTGCCAACGGGTGACCAAGTTCCATTCCAAAGCTACTAATTACCTCCGACGGCCACGCGTACCAGTGGGCAGTCCCACTTCACCATGAGGTTCACCATGTTCTGGCCCTTCTCGTCTCGGGCCGCACGGCCCAACCTGTCAACCAATGCGCGTCGCGGGTTGCTTCAAGTGGAAGCGCTCGAAGAGCGAGCTGTTCCCGCGGGGTTCTTCCTGACCGGCGTGGGTGGAGCAACTAGCCCGCCACAACCGTTCGCTCGCGTCTTCAGCACGACCAGTGGCACGCCGACTCTTGTTGGGCCGGGGAACATCAATGCCTTTCCTGGCTTCGCGGGTGAAGTGCGAGTTGCTAACGGGGATGTCAACCGCGACAGAGTGGACGACATCATCTGCGCGCAGGGGCCGGGAGCCGGGAGTGGTTCACGGGTAACGATCTTCGACGGAGCTTCAGCGCTGAGAGGCTCTGTGGTCCCAATCTCGGATTTCTTCGCTTACACGAACACCGCCGGTGCCGGGCGGACGCCGGGATTCGCGGGAGGAGTGTTTGTCGCGTCGGCGGACTTCAACGGCGATGGCTTCGATGAGGTGGTCACCTCGCCCGGAGCTGGGGCACGCGGACACGTCAAGATGTTCAACTTCAGTAACCAGCTCGGTGGCTTTTTGGGAAGCAACCCGACGTTGCGGGCGAGCTTCTTCGCCTACACGGACTTCGCGGGTGAAGTGCGCGTGACGACATTAACTCGAATCGTCGGGGTCGGACCGGTCACGTTTTTGGTCACCGCCAGCGGAGCGGGTGTGTCACAGTCGGACGTGAGGCTCTATCAGAACGCGTTCAACATCAATCAAGTCGCCGATGGTGTCTTTATTCCTCCAGCTCAACAGTTCTTCCCGTACCCTGGTTATGCGGGAGGTGTGTCCGTGGCCGCGGGTGACACCAACGCCGACCGCAGCGACGAGTTGTTTGTCTCCACCAATGGCGGAATCCCGACCGTGCGGGTGTTCGACATCAATCAGGTGATTGTCTCGCTGAGTGTGACTCCACCGCCAAGCAGGGAGTTCGTGCCGTTTCCTGGTTTCAACGGAGAGGTGCGAGTCGGCGCAGCGGATGTGAACAGCGATGGCACGGTGGAGGTGCTCACCTCGACCGGGAGTGTGCCGGGTGCGGCGGGTTCGCCCGTCAAGGCGTTTAACGTCACCGGGACGCCCATCGCGCTCTTCAGCTTCTTCGCGTCTCCGGGCTACACCGGCGGTCTGTGGCTGTCCACCAACGACTTCCTCCCGACCCGGACCTCGTTCTTCCCGACAACATCGGTCGTGACCTTCACCGGAGGCACCTTCGGCACCGTCCTCGGGTTCTAGAAAGTAGGACAGGCTTCCAGCCTGTCTCCTGAAAGGCAGACAGGCTGGAAGCCTGTCCTACTTTCGCGCGCCCTTCCCGGTGTTGGCCGCGCGCAATATCCTGATAAGTCTTGCACGCCAACAAAAAACAGTCAGGAGCCGAGATATGGCTGACCGCATGTCCACGCGACTTCGCTACGACCGCATCCGCGATAACGGCGCGATTTCGCGAACCCTCAACGGGCACAAGAAGCGCAAAGCGAACGCCAGTCGCGACGCCCGCATGAAGAAGCTCATTGCTGGTGGGAAGTTCCCCTTCACGCCGGCCGTGCAAAGCTGGATCAGCACGCAACTGGGTATCCCGTTCAGTCAGGTGACCGAGGAGCAGGCCAAGTCGCTGGCGAAGTGAAGAGACTCGAAGCGTTTGCCTCTCGCCTGCCTTCCGACGATCCGTTATGCTCCGGTTTTCTCCCTCACGCCGGAGTTCTCCCATGCGCTACGCTCTCTCCCTCTCCGCGCTTCTGATCGCGTTTCCACTTCTGGCCGCGGAGCCGCCCAAGGGCTTCTCTGCGCTCTTCAACGGCAACAATCTCACCGGCTGGCACGGCTGGAAGATTCACGACAAGGGCGCTTCTCCACTTGTCGTTGCCAAGCTCACGCCTGAAGAACGCGCGACAGCGATTCAGCAGTGGACGAAGGACGCGAAGGCGCACTGGAGTGTGGAGAACGGCGAGTTGGTCAACGACGGGACCGGCGCGTATCTGGCGACCAACAGGGAATACGGCGACATCGAGTTGCTGTTGGAGTACAAGACGGTCGCGAAGGCTGATAGCGGAATCTATCTGCGTAACACGCCTCAGATTCAAATCTGGGACACGACGAAGGAAGGCGGGAAGTGGGATCGCGGAGCCGATAAAGGCTCCGGCGGGTTGTTCAACAACACGAAAGGCGCTGTGGGGCAGTTGCCTCTGGTTCACGCGGACAAGCCGTTCGGCGAATGGAATCGCTTCCGCATCATCCAGGTCGGCGAGCGCACAACGGTTTACCTCAACGACAAACTTGTCGTCGATCATGCGCGCATGGAGAACTTCTGGGATCGCAAGTCGCCGATGCCGAAGACCGGCAAGATTCTCCTTCAGACCCACGGCGGCGAAATTCGCTGGCGGAACATCTCCGTGCGTGAAATCCCACCAACCGAAGCGAACGAAATCCTCCGCAAGCATGATGCGAAGGGCTTCGCCTCCGTCTTCAACGGCAAGGACTTCGACGGCTGGACTGGGCCGCTGGAAAACTACGAAGTGATCGACGGAGCGATTCAGTGCAAGAAGGGGAAGGGCGGGAACATCCACACCAAGACCGAGTTCGCTGACTTCCTCGCTCGTCTCGAATACAAACTCCCCGCTGGCGGAAACAATGGACTGGCGATTCGCTACCCCGGCACCGGTCAGCCATCCACGCAGGCCATGACCGAGATTCAAATCCTCGACGACACCGCCGAGAAGTACGCGAAGCTCGATCCGAGACAGTACAACGGTTCGGCGTATGGCATGGTGCCGGCTCAGCGCGGATATTTGCGCGCGGTGGGCGAATGGAACTTCATGCAAGTGACCGCGAGCGGTCACACACTCCAGGTTGAATTAAACGGCACGCGCATTCTCGACGCGGACCTGAGCACGGTGAAGGAGTTCAAGGACAACACTCCTCACCCCGGCAAGGACCGCTTGAAGGGCTACTTCGGCTTCGCCGGTCACAGCGACCCAGTCGCGTTTCGTAACATCGAAATCAAAACGCTTGAGGAGAAGAAGCCGAAGTGATCTTCGACAACGCAGCCGCTAACGCCAGCGGTTCGACGCACGGACGAATACCCGGAACTCAATGAGGCCGTGGCCTCGACAACCCAGCCGGCTAACGCCAGCGGTTCGACGGGGCTTTGTCGAAGCCGGCTGGGTTCCTTCAACTGCCAGATTCCGTTACTGCACCCCTTCGCGCTTGACTTTGCGCTCGCCTCAAGCGACTATTGGGGTGTTCCCCTACTCTTGGCGCTGGCTGCGTGGTCCCGCAGTTGGCGAATTGTGTTCCCGCCTAAACCCACCCGCCACAAGGACCGTTCGACATGCCTTCGCTCTCCCGGCTCCTCACGGCCGTGATCATTCTGACTGGCGCGAACTTCGCTTTCGCGGACGAACCGCTTCACAAGATCATCGACAAGCATATCGCCGCCGGACACCCAAACTTCGCGAAACAGTCCGCGCCGTTGGCCAGCGACGAGGAGTTCGTTCGGCGTGTGTATCTCGATCTGACGGGAACGCTCCCGACGGTCGCGCAGTTGCAAGCATTCCTGGCCGATACGGATAAAGACAAGCGCGTAAAGCTCATTGATAAGCTCCTCGCAAGTCCCGGCTACGCGCGCCGAATGATGTGGCACATCGACGTGATGCTCATGGAGCGCGGATCGGATCGCAAAGTTCCGCGCGCTGCGTGGGAAGCCTACCTCGTGAGCGTGTTCGCCGAGAACAAGCCTTACGACGAGTTCGTCCGCGAGATGCTCTCCAGCGATGGTTCCGACCCGAAGACCCGCCCCGCGGCGAAGTTCTTCCTCGACCGCGATCTCGAACCGCACCTGGTCACGCGCGACATCGGCCGAATCTTCCTCGGCCGCAACATGCAGTGTGCTCAATGTCACGATCACCCCGTCATCGGTGACTACAAGCAGGCCGATTACTACGGCATTCAAGCCTTCCTGAACCGCTCCTTCCTCTTCCCGAACCCGCAGGTGCCGACCGCGGTGATCGCGGAGAGAGCCGAAGGCGATGTGAACTTCACCAGTGTCTTCGACAAGAACAAGAAACTGAACTCCACCCCGCCGAAGATGCCCGGTGGGAAAGTGATCGAAGAACAGAAGCCGGAAAAGGGAAAAGAATACAAGGTCAAGCCCGCGCCGAACGTCAAGCCGGTGCCAACGATCAGCCGGCGAGCGCTTCTGGCGGATGCGGTGACGAGTGAGGAGAACAAGGCGTTCGCCCGCAACATCGTGAACCGCATGTGGGCGATGATGATGGGCCGCGGAATTGTTCACCCGGTCGATATGGATCACGGCAACAATCCGCCATCTCACCCGGAGTTGCTCGACGAGTTGGCCGCGGAGTTCGTGAAACAACAATATGACCTCAAGGGACTGATTCGCGAGATTGCTCTTTCGGATGCTTACCAGCGTTCGAGCGAAACGCCTGTCGGAGTCGAAGACCCGCCCGCGGACCGTTATCTTGTCGCGATCATGAAGCCGCTGACACCGGAGCAGTTCGCGTATGCCGTGATGCAAGCAACTGGCCACACCGACGCCGAACGAACCGTGCTTGGGCCGAAGGGAACCGAAGTGCAACTCGATGCCCGACTGACCCCGCGCGTCGCCCCGTTCCGCAACATCTTCGGTCGTGGGGGAGAGTTCGCCGATAACTTCTCCGCGACACTCGATCAGACACTATTCTTGAAGTACGGCCCGGCGGTTCGCGGACTGCTTCCTCCGCGCCCCGGCAACTTGAGCGACCGACTGAGCAAGCTCTCGAACCCGGATTCGCTCGCGGACGAATTGTTCTTGGCTGTGCTCTCGCGCCTGCCAACAGACGAGGAGCGCAATGACGTGGCCGAGGTTCTGAAGAAATCGACCGACCGCCAGAAGACGATCAACGAACTGGTCTGGGCGCTGTTGGCGTCCGCCGAGTTCAGGTTCAATCACTAATCGGCGAACCCCGCCCGCAAGGGCGGCGGGTCACCCACCAGTCTCGTGGTCGGGGTTCGCTAACACCCACCGCCCTTGCGGGCGGGGTTTGCCAGCGAGGTTCACATGTTTCCCTGCACTTACGCTTGCAATTCCGCCGACCACGCCCTTTCTCGGCGCGCGTTCCTCGGCGCCTCGCTCGGCGCAACAGCCGCTCTGGGACTCGGCGGCTTTGCCAATCCGCTCGCGGCGAAGGAACTGGCGAAGGCTCAGAAGCGAGTCATTGTCATCTTCCTTTCGGGCGGCGTGAGCCAGCTTGAGACGTGGGACCCGAAACCGAACACGGACACAGGCGGGCCGTTCAAGGCCATTTCGACTTCCGTACCCGGCACTCACATTTGCGAGTTGCTTCCTCACACCGCCAAACAAATGCACCGCATGGCGATTGTGCGAAGCCTCAACTCGATCTCGGATGACCACGGCACCGGCCAGACAATCATGCTCACCGGACGCAGACCGGAGCCGGGCATCACGTACCCGCACCTCGGCGCGGTCTCGGCCCGGTTGCTCTCCTCCGATGCGTCCGCGTTGCCCGGCCACATTCAGATTCTGCCGAAGGGCGGAAGCGGATTCAGTAACCGAGACGCGGCGTTCCTCGGACCGAAGTTCGCTTCTGTCTCTCTGGGTGATGGAAAGCCGCCCGCGGACCTCTTCCGCCCCGCCGGGCTAACTTCGGCAGAGGACGAGGAGCGCGAAGCGTTCCGCAAGAAGCTTAACGAGAAGTTCCTCAAGGGCCGCAAGTCGGCCGCGACCGAAGCCTATACGGAGTCGTACACGCAGGCCGAGCGCGTGGTGAAGCAGGCGGAAGTGTTCGATGTGGAGAAGGAACCAGTGAAGATCGCCGACCGCTACGGCCGACACGACTTCGGGCGGCACTTGCTTCTGGCGCGCAGACTGATCGAAGCCGGTGTCACCTATGTGAAAGTGTCTCACTCCAACTACGACACGCATCACGAGAACTTTGACTTCCACATCGAACAACTCGGCGAGTTCGACCGGCCCTTCGCTGCGCTTCTCGATGACCTCGCGGATCGCGGAATGCTCGAAAGTACGCTCGTGGTGGTGATGAGCGAGATGGGCCGCACTCCGCGCATCAACGCCAACTACGGCCGCGATCACTGGGCGAAGGCGTGGTCGGTGGCGCTGGCCGGAGCGGGAATCAAAGGCGGCGCGGTTGTGGGCAAGACAAACGCCACCGGCACCGCGGTGACCGAGCGCGAAGTCTACAGCGGCCACCTGTTCCACACTTACTTGCAGGCCGTTGGTCTGGACTCGACGAAGAATTTCTACCCGAACGAACGCCCTGTTCCGATCGCCGACCCCAAGACGAGTGCCATCAGCGAGATTCTGGCGTAGGGTTTCGCATTGTGAGCGTCGAGGCGTAAGCCCGACGGTGATTGTCGAATCCACCGTCTTACGCCTCGACGCTCACAACACAACCGTCGGGCTTACGCCTCGACGCTCACCCACATTTCCACTTTCCCAATGGATATTCCTCCTCCCCGGCCCATCCTTGATCCCACCATGACTCGCGTTGAGCGCGAGTTCAAGCACGCGCGGCCACTCATCGGCTGTCGGTTCGATCCATCGGGACGCTTTCTGTTCATCTCTTCCGAAGATGACACCATTCAGCGCTACGATTTGCTCACCGGTTCCAAGACTGCCCTAACTGGTCACAAAAGCTGGGTGCGCGGAATGGCGTTCGTCTCAACTGAGCCGGTAGGTTCCCCGCCCGATCTGGCTGCGTGGAACAACGAAAAGAACAAGCTGCAATCGGTCATCGGCCCCGCATCGGTCGCGATGCCCGCGCCGAAGGCTTCGCCCTTCACGCTCATCACGGGCGACTACCACGGCAAACTGATCTGGTGGCAAGGTGACGCCGATTCGCCGAAGCCGCTTCGGACTGTGGAGGCACACGACGGCTGGCTCCGCGCGGTGTGTATTAGCCCCGACGGGAAGACGGTCGCGAGTTGCGGTAACGATCACATGGTGAAGCTCTGGAACGCTGAGGACGGCTCCGCGATCCGCACGCTTGAAGGTCATTCGTCGCACGTTTACAACCTCGCGTTCCACCCGGACGGTTCGCGACTTGTTTCGTGCGACTTGAAAGGCACCGTGAAGGACTGGAACGTAAAGACAGGCAAATCCGAGCGCGAACTCGATGCGAAGGTGCTCTACAAGTATGATCCGGGCTTCATGGCGGATATCGGAGGCGCGCGCGGAATGACGTTCAAGTCGGACGGCTCCGCGCTTGCGCTTGCGGGCATTACGAACGTGAGTAACGCGTTCGCGGGCGTGGGGAACCCGGTTGTGGTGCTCTTCGACTGGAAGGATGGCAAGGCGAAACTGCTTCGCCCGAAGGAGAACTTCCAGGGAACGATGTGGGGAGTCGGGTTCCATCCACTTGGAGGAGTCATTGCGGCCGGTGGAGGAGGGCAGGGGCGTGTTTGGTTCTGGAAGGGCGAGGAGTTGGTGAGCGTCCACACGATCAACGTTCCCGCGAACGCCCGCGACTTCGCGCTGAACTTTGACGGGAGCCGATTCGCAGTCGCTGGGTCGAACGGCTTGGTTTACGTCTACAACTTCGCCGGCGGTCCCACGCCGAAGCCAACACCAAAGCTCAAGAAGTGAATCGGCAGAGATGATTCAACGATTCAGGGGAGTGACACATGTGTGTTACTCCCCTGAATCGTTGACACGCGACTTACTTACCCACGGCCTTCTTCAGTTCTTCCAGCACGGGCTTCACGTCGGTTTCGTTCACCGAAGTGAACGCGTACGACTTCACCACTTTCCCCTTGTTCACGATCACCACCGTGAGGTGAACGTCCGAGTTCACCGCCCAGTTGTTCGGCCCGCTCTTGTCGCCGTCGTAGGCGGCCAGCGAAGTCTTCTCGAAGTTGAGCGACTTGTTGATCCGCGGCAGAAACTCCTTGTGCTTGTCGAATGCCTTGTCGCCCAGCCACACGGCCACAATCGCGGTCTTGTCGGACACATCGCCAACCTTCTCATCGAGAACCTTCATGAACCGGGCCGCGGGCCGACCGCCGACCGGAACGCCACCCTCTTCAGCCTGCACGAAGATGTAGATCGTCGGCTCGTCCTTGCGATCAGCCGCGAAGTCGGCTTCTTTCCCTTCCACCTTGCCGATGACGCCGAACGCCTTCAGCGCTGGCACCTTCTCGCCGGCCTTCGGGCCGGACTCGTCCGCAGCGCGCGCGGACAGCCCCGCGCACGCCAACACTCCACACACCGCCAACACAAGAGCCTTCATGATTGCGTCTCCATTTTGAAGAATCGACATCACCCACTCTGGTAGAGTCTCGGATTCCGTGGAGGCTTCCAAAGAACTCGCGTAGGACAGGCATCTTGCCTGTCTCTTTAAGTAGGACAGGCTGGAAGCTTGTCCTACTCATCCGGTGTCACGCTCAGCGGATATTCCGGCACGCTCAAGCCGAGCGTCGGGATCGCCTGCAATCTTCGCCAACCGCGCGTCACGCGCTGTTCCTCTGTCGCGACGAAGTCCGGGTCGAGTTCCGACTTGGCGAATGGGCCGGCGCAGATCACCGGTTCAAAGTTCACATCGACGATGTATTGCGCCAGCACCGGGTTACAACGGATGTGGCACTCCGGCATTCGGTGAAGCAATTCGAGCGGCACTTCGCCCAGCACGAAGCGCAAATACAGGTCCGACTCCGCGACAACCTCAACGTCGCGTCCACAGAACACACACCGGTAACCCTCATCGCACTTCGCCATCGACTACCACCAGAGTAGGAGGCATTCGCTGGGTGCCGTTCGTTTGTCTTAAATGCAACGGCACACGGCGTGTGCCTACTACTTTAACCGCTCCCTGCGGTAATATGTTAAGCAACAGCGACAGCACATTCCTTCCAAAACGGCGAGACTCATGGGCGTACTGGATCGCTTCCGGCTTGATGGGCGAACGGCGGTGGTCACCGGAGGCAGTCGCGGACTGGGCCGCGCGATGGCTCAGGCGCTCGCGGAGGCCGGCGCGGATCTCATTCTCATCGGCCGAGAAACCGACACACTGGAAGAAGCGCGCAAAGAGTTAACAGCGCTCGGTCGGTGGGTCGCGGTTATTCAGGGTGATGTCGGGACGCCTGCGGGCGCTCAGTTGGCGTGTCAACAAGTGCTGAACCTCGCTCGCCCGGTCGATATCCTGTTAAACAACGTCGGTGGCCGACGTGTTGATCTCCCGACGGAAGAAATGCCCATCGAACAGTGGCAACTACTGTTCGACCTGAACTTAACCAGCGCGCTTGTGTGCTCTCAGCAGTTGTGCAAGGGAATGCTTGAGCGCGGACGCGGCGCGGTGGTGAATATCACAAGCGTGGCGGGTCCGCTGGCGATCAAGGGGATTCGCGGCCGACACTACGAAACCGCGAAGGCCGCGCTGACGGGCTTAACGCACTCCCTTGCGGCCGACTGGGCTTCACGAGGCGTTCGCGTCAATGCAATCGCGCCGGGCGGCTTTCTGACTGCTCCCAATCGCCGATGGTTCAGCGAGAAACCCGACTTCAAGGCGGATTTCGAGTCGCGTATCCCGATGGGCCGGCTCGGTGAACCGGAAGAACTTGGCCCGGCCGCGGTCTTCCTCGCCAGCGACGCCGCCAGTTATATCACCGGAGCAACGCTCGTCGTAGACGGCGGCTATGTGTTGTGGTAGCGGCGAACGGCCGGCGTGAGCCGGCTGGTGAGAGTCATTTGTCTCACC